>JAIOIM010000150.1 GCA_019912505.1 Ignavibacteriaceae bacterium | reverse complement strand
ATTCAAACCAGGGGATGAGTTTGAACAATTTAAACTTAAACTCCATCGGAAACATTTTTAATCTTCTTTTTTCTATTGCTCTGTTACTGGGGATAATGGTTTTAATATTTCAAAAAAGAGAAGTGCTGCCGTCAGTAATTGTATTTCGATTTACTGTGGTTATGACGGCGGTTCTTACGCTTGCATATATTTTTACAAATTATGACCTACCTCTAAAACAGATATACTTTTTTAATCAACCAATTCAAAAAGTTATAATAGGAGTGTTGTTTGTTTCTTATCAGTTTGTTCAATTCTTGCTGATTAATCTTATCTGGGCAAATATTATCAGTAGAAAAAACGTCTTTTATTTTCGCTCTGTAACAAATGCACTTTCTATTATATTCTTAATTTCTGTATTTGCATTTATCTATGCAGTTAACATGGGGGATAAATTAGAAAATATTAAAATCAAAAAATCTGATAATAACATCGCTGTAGTACTCGGTGCCGCAGTTTGGTCAAACAATAAACCGAGTCCGAGTTTGGCGGCAAGGGTTGATAAGGCAGTTGAATTATATAAAGAGAGGTACGTAAATAAAATTCAATTAACCGGCTCAAACGCCCCAGGCGAGTTGCCTGAGGCAGAAGTTGCATACAGGTACCTTAGGCAGGACGGTATCCCTGATGAAAACGTACTCTTGGAAACAAAAACTACTTCCACAACTGAACAGATAAGCTTCATTAGATTTTATCTTACTCAAAATAGCAGTAGAGAAATAATCGTTATATCGGATAAATATCATCTACCGCGTGTAATGGAAATTTGCGTTTTTTATAATATAAAAGTTAAACCAGTTGCTAGCAATTTACAGTTTAGTGTAAGAACAAACATCTACCACAGGATTCGAGAAACAATAGCTCTAACGATGTTCTGGTTTTTTGCTATTTGAAATAATTATGAAAGCATAGAAAGTTTGTAGATGACTGTTATGGCAGAATAATATTATAAAAATAAGTTTGATTTATGATTGAAATTTACGATTATCGGGAAGATTGGTAGAAATATTTAAAAAGATAACAGCAATTAATGGCAACCTGTTTTATATTTGCAACGATTTTGTTCTTAATTATTATAATTGGTATCTGCACACATGTCCCAAATATTTAAAAGACGCTTGGTACGAGAAAGAGTATTACAAGCACTATACGCATTCGAACTGAATAAGGAGGGGCTGCAGGCTTTAACCGATGCACTCCTCGCAGACATTGATGATAAATCCGACCACGAATTCGGTGAAGCGTTGATAAACAGAACCTTAATACACGAAAAGGAAATAGATAAATTAATAATGAGCAGGGTGGATAACTGGGAAATGAACCGCATTGCTCTACTCGATAAGCTTTTGTTGAGGATGGGTTTGTGCGAGTTGATTTACTTCCCTGATATTCCGCCAAAAGTTTCAATTAACGAATGTATAGAAATTGGAAAAATTTACAGCACCGCAGGCAGCGGGAAATTTATTAACGGAATTCTTGATGCTCTACTTGGAGAACTAATAGAGTCCGGCAGTCTTGATAAATCAGGCAGGGGATTGGTTGAAGAATCAATATTAAAACCGCTGAAAAAAAAGTTAGATGAAAAATAAAAGGGAAATATTTACCTGGACACTCTTCGACTTTGCTAATACATCATTCTCGATAATAGTTGTAACTTTTGTTTATGCAATATACTTCAAAAAAACAGTAGCCAATAATCTACCAATCGGCGACCTTTACTGGAGTATTGGCACAAGCACCGCCATGTTAGTAACGGCACTAATCGCACCTATACTCGGCGCTATTGCCGATTATTCGGCAGGCAAAAAAAGATTTTTATTATTTTTTACATTATTGTGTATCTCTGCAACTTCGCTTCTATATTTTGTAGGTCCGGGACAAATATTTTGGGGCATATTTTTATTTGTAATTGCCAACATCGGTTTTGAAGCAGGCTTAGTTTTTTACGATGCTTTTCTCCCCGAAATAACCGTCCCAAAAAATTATGGCAGAGTATCCGGGTACGGATTTGCAATGGGTTATCTCGGCTCGCTGGCAACGTTGGCATTAATATTTCCATTAATCCAAAACGATCTTATACGCATCACATATCC
>JAIOIM010000149.1 GCA_019912505.1 Ignavibacteriaceae bacterium | reverse complement strand
GTATATATTAACAAACGCTACAGCCGCAATTGGTCCAGCCGCACCCATTGCGTGCGCGCTTATCTTCCAGTGCCGATTTATAATTATGGTAAACAATGTGTTGGAAATATAACAAAACCAAAATGCTATTGAAATAATATTGGCTTTAAAAAATATAAGAGATGCAAATCCGCCGAGATAAAAAAGTATGGCAATAAAGAATGGAAAAGTTCTTTCTTCTTTTATTGTAGCATCTTCATCAACAATTTTACCCTGTTTACGAAGGTAAACAAATAGAACTATGGGAAGTATAAACCCGAATAGCAACGCGGTTGCAAACACTTTTAGTGATGCCGGGAGCGATCCCTCAAGCAAAAAGCCGAAATAAAAAAATACAATTATTGTAAACGAAGGCGGGACGAATAGTGTGGAAATTATGCGCGCAAACTTGAGTTTGAAATTTCTATCCTCCATAAAATAATTTATTCGGCTATTAGTTTATGATTTTTAAGTTCTTCAAGATAGTTCAGTAAATAATCTTCAATTGGTGCGTATTCTATAAAAGTCATCATTGCCTGTCTGGTTTTGGAAGCATTGTACATCCCTTTCAAATACCCCGAATAAAATTTGCGATGTTCTAATACCGATCTTTTTTCACCTTTTACTTTTATTGCAAGAAATAAATGACGAAGGCAGGTTTTAATACGCTTTTCTTCATCGACACGACCCGAAATAAAACCGTTACTCATCAACTCTTTCGCTTCATCAAATATCCATGGATTTCCTATTGCACCGCGCGCTATCATTACAGCATCAGCACCGGTCTCATCAAAAGCTCTTTTTACATCAGGTGCCGTCATTACACCGCCGTTAAGAGCTACGGGGATGCTGACAACATCTTTTATTTTCGGTATCCAACTCCAATCAGCTTCGCCGGAATGTCCGGCTTTTCGTGTGCGGCAGTGGATAGTTATACCTCTTGCTCCTGCATCTTCCATTCGTTTTGCTACATCAAGAATCATTATGCTTTCATCATCCCAGCCAATTCTTGTTTTAACTGTAACTGGAACGGAAATCGATTTTACAACTTCCTCAACCATTTTTTGCATGTAGGGCGGATCTTTTAACAACGCTGAACCCGCACCGCAACCGACAACATTTTTTACCCAGCAGCCTGCGTTAATATCAATCAAATCAGGTTGTTCAACTTCGGCAATTTTTGCACCGCCAACCATCGATTCAATGTTGGCGCCGTATATTTGGATACCGACAGGTCTTTCTTCTTTTACTATTAGCAGCTTTTTATGCGTTTTTTCTGATGACCGAATTAATCCTTCTGTGTTAACAAACTCTGTGTAAACGACATCAGCGCCAAGTTCTTTACAAACTAAACGGAAAGATACATCGGTTATATCCTCCATTGGGGCAAGAAGAATAGCTTTTTCTATTTCAATTTTTCCAACTTTAAACATAGCAGCTAATTAATTTTTATAACATTATTAAGTTCGTGTACATTGTTTCCATCTCCCCTGTTAAGAATTTTGGGAAGATAAAATATTGCAATCAAAAATATTATTAAAGTAGAAAATGCACCGGTTAAAAAAGGAAACGGGTATCCGAAGTATTCAAAAGCAAATCCGCCCCATAGCGGACCAAGCACTCGCGCAAAAGCGGACATTGATTGATTGATACTAAGCGTAACCCCCTGCTCAGATTCAGAAGATACTTTTGAAATCATACTTAATAGAATAGGCTGCAGAATACCGGTACCGATTGACAATACAATAACTATTAATGCGAGTCCGAGAAAGGTTTCACCGTAAGGTAGTGATGCGAGACCAATAATCATCAAAAATGAACTGATTATAATCAGTCGTCTATCGTTAATGTATTTAGATATTACATGAATAAGCCCGCCCTGAACCAAAGCTCCCACCAACCCCATAATGCCGAACATGTAACCGTTCTGCATATCGGTAAAACCGTAAATTTTATACCCCAAAAGCGCGAACGTGCCATAGATATTGGCAACAGAAAACGTAAGTATAAAAAACAATAGAACCAAAATTGCAAGCTTAGGTTTTTGAAAAACTTTTACAAAACTTTTTACATCAATAAGTTTTCTTTTTATTACTTCTTTATTTTTATTCTTTAATGACTCCGGAAGCAATATAAGTGTTAGAATAAAAGCGATAAACGAAAACCCGCCGCTGGCAAAGCCTGTAACCATGTAACCGTATTTTGATAACATACCGCCTATCATTGGTCCAAATACAAAACCAAGCCCAAATGCAGCACCGATTAATCCCATTCCTTTAGAACGGTTTTCTCTTGTTGTTACATCAGCAATATAAGCTTGCGCAACACCAATTGAGCTTCCGCCTATTCCACCGACTACTCGTGATATTAACAAAACTAAAAAGGATGATGTAAATGCAAAAATCAAATAACCGGCGGCATTAAGCAACAGGCTTACTACTATTAAGGGTTTACGTCCATATTTGTCCGATAGTTTACCAAACAGAGGATTAAAGAAAAATTGAACGAGTGAATAAATTGCGATTGCAATTCCAATAGCTGTTTCATCAACATGAAGAATTTTTGTAGCAAATGTCGGAAGTATCGGAATAAGAATTCCGAATCCGAGTAAGTCGATAAAGACAGTAAGAAATATTAGCGATAACGCCGATTTATTTTTCACTGCCGCTTGTCCATTTCTTTACATACTGCATCGGCAAATTCGTTTGTGCCGATATACTTTGTTTTATTTATATCCTTTGTAACAGAATCTCCTTTTTCAATCAATGAGGCAAGTGCCTTTTCAATCCGCTTCGCGGCTTCCGCTTCTTCAAGATAGTCGAGCATCATAACAGCGGCTAAAAGTAATGCCGATGGGTTTGCAATGTTCATACCTGCAATATCCGGGGCTGAACCGTGAACCGCTTCAAATATTGCAACATCTTTGCCGATGTTTGCGCCGGGAGCCATTCCAAGCCCGCCCACTAACCCTGAAGCGAGATCGGAAAGAATATCGCCGAATAAATTTGTAGTAACTATACAATCAAACTGATGCGGGTCCATTACCATTTGCATCGCCATGTTATCAACAATTTTATCATCGAATTGAATATCGGGATAATCTTTTGCAACTTCTACGCCAACATCAAGAAATAAACCGCCTGTAAATTTTAAAATGTTTGCCTTGTGAACCAGTGTAAGTTTTTTCCTTTTATGTTTCCTTGCATATTCAAAAGCAAATTTTATAATTCTCTCCGAGCCGCGTTTTGTAATGATGCCAATAGTTTCGGCTGCCGTTCGGCTACTGTCGATATAATGCTCTATGCCGGAGTAAAACTCTTCAAGGTTTTCTCTAAAAATTATTAAATCGCTATCAGAAAAATAAAGGGTGGGAATTCCTTTAAATGTTTTTGCCGGTCTCTGATTTACAAAAAGCTCAAACTCTTTTCGAATGGCAACGTTTACGCTTCTGAAACTACGTCCGATTGGAGTTGTAAGGGGACCTTTAAGCCCAACCTTGTTTGCGTCAATTGAATCTAAAACATTTTGCGGCAGCGGATCGTGATATTTTTCAAAGGCAGTTAAACCGGCTTCAACTACTTCCCATTCTATTTCAACGCCGCTATGTTCTAATATTTTGGTAACGGCTTTTGTTATTTCCGGGCCAATACCATCACCCGGAATAAGTGTTAGCCTATGCTTCACTCAAAATCTCCTAAAAATTTTATGGATAAAAAAAAGGTGTGCAAATATACTTAAATATGGGAACAATAAGAGATCATAAAAGCGGGGTTAAAAAAGTTACCCTGCCTTATTTTAAATGCAGATGTACAATTATTTGTTTAAAACTGCATTACAAATTCAAGGCTTCCATTAATTCTGTTTGATTAATTTTATCTATTTATAAATATTTTTTTCTTTTTGGCATATATTTGAATTTTATTTGATAAAATAAGCTTCTAACTTTACAAACCAAAAATGCAACGGAAAATTAATGTACAAATACTTTTTATTATTCTTCTCAATAATGCTATTCGCGGGCTGTTCTAAAAATGAATCTACTCAACCTGCACAAACGGACATAAAAGTTTATGGTTATATCCGGGGAGAATTAAACGGCACGAGTTGGTATTCCGACATCATTTCAGTCAGCAAAAAAAATAATACAACATATATTAAAGCTGTTAAGATTCTTACCGATAACCCAACTTATTCGTCAACTGAAATAAATTTTAGATTAATTAATATAAGCCAGCCGGTGGGTTATGCTATTGGCGAGGACGAGCCCGGTTACGTTTATGCAGTAAAAGCCGACTACACCTTAAAAGCAAAAGCCGGTAATGACAATGTATTTAAAGTCTATTATTTAGATTACAGCAGGATGACAATATCTCGTGTAAATGATCAGGGGCTAAATGCCGATTTTCACTTCAAAGCATATAACGACAGCTTTACCGACAGTGTTGAAATAACAAGCGGAAAGATTGAACTTGAGTTTAAATAATTATTAACTCATCATCTTTTGCTTTGTTAGTAAGATATTTGTTGATTAATGAAATTTTAATTTCGATTTGTGGTGACAGCAAATTGCTTCCCTTTAAACCTCGTTAAAGCGCAATATTTGTAATGCTAACTACAAGCCTGGTGGTGGATAATTAGCAGGCGTGGGTTAGCTGCTTTTAAGAGATACTGATTGTAATCCTAAATGTTTTTCAAATGGGAAAAAACCTTTATCATTATGCAGCAGCTGAATATCATTAATGATACAAAATGTACTAATTATAACATCAATTGTCTTACGAATACTTATTCCCTTTTTTCTAAGAATTAGATAATTATTTACACATTCAATCGCTATTTCCTCCCCAAGCATATTAAAACAAGGGAAAATATTAAGGACATTTTTTGCGGCTTCAAAATCTTTGTCGTTTTTAAACCCTTGTAAAACTTCCAACAAAATGTAATCTCCAATTACGACAATCTCTTTTCCTAATATCGCATCAAGTTTCTCTACCTGCCAATTTTCTTTACCATTGAGGTAGTCAATTAATACTGAAGAATCTACAAGAATCATTTATCCAATCTCATTTCTTCCAAATTACCTTCCCACTTCAATTTTCCGCGCAATTTCTTTAGCTTGCTCTGATTCTTAACTTTTACTAATAATCTCAATCCTTCTTCAACAACTTCTTTTTTAGTCTTCAACCCTGAAGCCCTAAGAGCAACTGACATGAGTTTATCATCAATTACAATATTCGTTCTCATTTTCTCTCAAATTCCTTTGTGTACAATAGATGCAAATATGCACATAATTTATTTTTTCCGCATATTGATGATTGTAGCTAAAGACGTGTTATCCTGATAAAACCGAGACAACACCGTAGTAAATTTTATTTTAAAGATTTCCTGCTACTTTTTACATTCGCAAAAAGAAAGGTTTGTTTTAATTCAAATTCTAACATTCTTCAATTTCTTTATCCTTTACTTGTTCGTCCTCAAGCAAAGGTAATTGTATTAAGTCGTTGTACGCTTTCCTGCCGAAACAAAGTGTGGGCGCGGCTTAGTCCAACACTGAATTATACCTCCGCGCAGTCTACCAGTCTCTGACCGGATCGGTATGAATCCTTATAACAT
>JAIOIM010000015.1 GCA_019912505.1 Ignavibacteriaceae bacterium | reverse complement strand
GCTAACGTCTATCATAAAATTATTCAAAATGAAATTATTGACCCTTCAATTAATTATACTCTTTTTAGAAATGAAGTAACCGGCGCATCCGTAAAACAAAAGCTGCTTGTTTCGTTTGCCGAACTAAAATTAAACGGTGATTACGAATATTTAAAATTACGTTTTATAAATTCCGATACTACAATCTCAAATGATTATTGGTATAGGTTTAACAATTTTTCAGCCTCCGGAATTATTTCGGCATATTTTGCCGACAGCCTTTTAACGCCTTCTTTCTTTTATAAAATCAGCGGGGAAACTGAATTAAATTCAGGTTCAACAACATCTTCAAACGGCAGCGGATTTGATTTATCATTTAACCTTTATGATAATTTTAAGTTATACTTTGGTTACTCAATATACGAGACGAACAGAACATCCGGCAACTCAGCAAGTACAGAAGTCGGCGCCGAACTTAATATTGAACGTCTGCTGTTGAAGTTTAGATTTTTTTCGAGAAAGGATTTTACTGTTGTAAGCAGAGTGCCGAATCAACCGGATTACAATTTTGGAAGTTTAAACGGCGCAGGGTTACAGTTAAATTATACAATGTGGAATTTTAGTGTGCAGACACAATCATCATTTTACAACAACAAAGAAAATGAATATTATCTTTTCCCAAAGTTTCAGTTTACCGGAGGTTTGTATTATATAGACAGGTTGTTTAATGATAATCTCGATTTGAAAACCGGCTTTATATTTTATTACTTAGGTGAAATGGATTCCGCTCCTCTAACCGGCTTGCCCGCTGTTAGCGCATCAAAGAGAATTGATTTTATGTTAGTCGGCGAAATTCAGAAATCTGCAATAGCATATTTTACATTCGAAAATATTTTAGATTCTAAATATTATCTTGCGCCTTATTACCCGGCGGTAGAAAGAAGTATAAGATTCGGCGTTGCATGGGAGTTATTAAACTAACATTCAAATTTTCAACTTCTGTTATCAAGTCATCTTGTGCACAAATGTTAATGCGCCATTAGTCTTCGTATTACTTTGTACCGCTTCGAGATATTATTGTATTTCGCTCCACAAAGTCACTCAAAGGCAACACTAAGTTCCACGAAGAATTATTTCTGCAATTATTAATTAAAACATTTTTGATGTTAGATTACTCCTGCCACTCGTCTAAAGTGCAATCCATAAACCACAAACGTCATAGCAATTGGAAACTTTTTAGGATATTTAATTAAACTTAAAATAAATGTTTTCCAGAAGTACCTTCTGCCGTTATCCATTATCCCTATGCGCCAAATTATTTTAAAAAATGCTTTTATTTCAAACAGTTTTATTTTACCGTTATTCCATTCGGGCATTTTATATTCTTTTAGAAAATCCATCACTCGCGTATAATATATTTTACGGGAGTATATTGTTTGTAAAATAGTTTCGTATCCTGCAATAAGACTGCTGTATTTCATTACCGGTATAAAATTAGTTGCTCCGTCCATATTATCACCGCTGAAGTATTTAAGCAGTCTATCTTCTTTTTGGAGTCGTTCGAAAAGTTTTGTGCCTGTTGGTGCGTTAAGCAATCCAACCATTGCAGCCACAATTCCGCTCCGTTGAATAAATTTTATCTGCCTCTCGAATATATCTTCCTTGTCGCTGTCGAACCCTACGATAAATCCGGCGGATACAATAAATCCTTTTCGTTGTAATTTTTTTACCGACTCAACAAGATCTCTTTTTAAATTTTGCGATTTTCCGCATTCCTCAAGTCCCTCGTAAGCCGGAGTTTCTATGCCTACAAAAATGCTGTAAACACCCGCTTCAATCAGCATCGAAGAAAGTTGATCATCATCGGCAAGATTAACAGATACTTCCGTTATAAATTTGTACGCGTACTTTTTTTCTTTCGACCATTTTATCAGCTTTGGGAGTAAATCATCTTTTAGATTTTTTTTATTGCCGATAAAATTATCATCAACAATTGATACATCTCTTCGCCATCCTAATTCATAAAGTCTGTCCAATTCTTTTATAAACTGGTCTCCGCTTTTTGTTCTCGGGCGCCTTCCGTTAAGCATTGTTATACTGCAAAAGTCGCAATCGTATGGACAGCCGCGGCTGTACTGAATGCTCATTGAAGCATACTTATTCATATCAAGCAAATCCCAGCGCGGTATAGGCGTGTGTGTGATGTCCGGGAATTTATCGGACGAATATAAATATTTAGGCTCACCATTCTTTATATCTTCTAAAAATAAAGGTACAGTAATTTCACCTTCATTTAATACAAAATGCTCAACGCCAAGGAACTCGTGATGTTGAATAGTTGCAAGCGGACCGCCGGCTACAACTTTTACACCGAGTGCATTGCATCTTTTTATAACTTCTTTGAACGATTTTATTTGAATGCTCATTCCGCTTAGAAAAACATAATCAGCCCATTTTATATTAATATCATTAAGTTTATTCACGTTCATATCGATAAGTTTTAATTCCCATTCAGCGGGCAGCATTGCCGCAGCAGTAATTAAACCTAAAGGCGGCTCTGCCGATTTTTTTGATATGATACTCAGTGCATCTTTAAAGCTCCAAAACGTTGGTGGAATTTCAGGGTATACTAATAATATTTTCATTTCAGTTCCGTAAAAATAATTTTTTGTTACGCTACATATAACGGATAAATTTTATTTGTTGCTGTAAAACAAATGTAAAACCATACATCACCGGTTTGCCCTTAAATAATTTTAAGTTGATATTTAGATGTAAATAATTAGTTCCTTTTTATTCCGGGTAGGTATGAAACGTTCGAACAATTTAATAGCGCATATAACCATTTTTGTTATAGCCCAGTTATTCTGGCTGTGCCTTCTTGGTTTGTGGATATACTGGTATGTATCCAATTACATTATTTTCGAGAAGGTAGGCGATCAGCTTTCACCGCAAATTTTATACGATGGGAAAAATGTTTTTGCGTTAGTTGGCGGTATAGTTTTGCTTGTGGCTATTTCGTTCAGCATGTCATTCATTTTTAGACAGTTGAATGTTCAGTTAAAAATGACGCGCCTGTACGATAATTTTATTTCCACCGTAACCCACGAATTGAAATCACCTTTATCATCAATACAATTATATTTAGAAACATTAAGCAGCCGCGATGTGTCCCTGCAAAGGCGAGATGAATTTTATAAGTTGATGATGAAGGACGCCAGCCGATTAAAAAAATTAATAAATTCAATTTTAGAGATTTCCGCACTCGAGCAAAAACGACTCGACCATAATTATGTTGTTTGCGATACCGATAAGACATTAAGAAAACTTTTACTCACTTCTGTTGAACAATTTAATATAAACCCAAACCGTTTTTCTATCAGCGGCTCACTAAGTTCATTGTCATTGATGGATAAAACAGCAATGGGTATAGTTTTCGATAATCTGTTCGATAACGCTATAAAATACACAAACGGCTCGGTTAATATCGAGGTATCTTTGAAGCAACTCGATAAGAAAATTATTGTTGAGTTTAAAGATAACGGCATCGGGATAATTCAAAACGAACTTAAAAAAATATTTAATAAATTTTATAGAGTTGCGGATAAAAACTCGCCGACTGTTAAAGGTACCGGACTTGGATTATACTGGGTACGAGAAATAATAAAAAGTCACGGCGGTAAAATTTCTGTTTTAAGCGAAGGAACTGCCAAAGGCTCCACTTTTAAAATAGAACTCCCGGTTTACCAACAATCATCCGGAAGATTTTTTAAGAAATTATTTAAAAGAAAAATAAAGTTAACAACTAATGTATAACCGGAGTTATTATGAACGATAAAGAAAAAATATTGCTGGTTGAAGATGAAGATAATCTGGCAATAGGTCTTGAGTTTAATCTGAATGAGGAAGGTTATGAAGCAGTTAGAGCTAAGGATGGTAAAGAAGCTTTAGAGTTGTTTGAAGAAAATAAGTTTGACTTAATTATTCTTGATATAATGCTCCCCTATTTTGATGGATTTGAGATTGCAGCAATTGTGCGACACAAATACCCCCAAATGCCAATATTAATGCTGACCGCCCGAACTGCGGCAGTGGATAGGATAAAGGGTCTTGAAGTTGGCGCCGATGACTATCTTACAAAACCGTTTCACCTGGAAGAGCTTTTACTTCGTGTAAAAGGAATGTTGAAACGGAAATCGTGGTACAGAGAGTTGCTGGATGGAAACAAAACTTATAAATTTGGCAGTAACCAAATTAATTTTGAAACTCTTGAGTGCTCGCATGCCGGAGAAAGTTTTAGGCTTACCCCGCACGAAGCTATGGTTATGAGATATTTTATTGACAACAGGGCAAAAATAGTTACGCGTAAAGAGTTGCTCGAAAAAGTGTGGCATCTTAACCCCGAAGTTGAAACACGAACGGTGGATATTTTTGTAGCCCGGCTGCGTAAATATTTTGAAGAAGAAGCCTCGGCGCCCAAATATTTAATAAGCATAAGAAGTATGGGTTATAAGTTTGAAGAAGAGTAGATGAATAATCCGTTTTAAAACAAAAAAGCCCCGCTTTGCAGCAGGGCTTTTTTTTTGAAATCACAGAATTACTTCATCAAAATCATTTTCTTTGTAGAATTGAAACTTCCCGAAGTTAATGTATAGAAGTAAACACCGCTTGATAAACCGTATGGTTCAAATGAAACCTGGTACTCGCCCGGGTTTTGAACCTGGTTAACCATTACGCCAACTTCCTGTCCAAGTGTATTGTAAATTTTCATAGTTACAAGACCCATCTCAGCAACTTTGTATCTAATAGTAGTTGCCGGGTTGAACGGATTAGGATAATTCTGCTGAAGTGAGAATTGTGAAGGCACAAGATCATCAACCTGTCTTACAGCTGTAACAAATACACCAAAAAGGTTATTCAAAACAACAGCAGGTCCATCTTTTAATATAAAGCTATGATTTTTTCCAAATCCGCCTTCATTATCAAGGGGTGATGAACCGCCGTTTACAGTATCGGCAAAAGGATAAACTGCTGCAAATTTATATTCATAAACACCGCCATTTGTACCGGCAGCAACAACAACTGTTCTGCTCCAAAGGTTATTGCCCATGTTCTGTAAAACTTTCATGTTACCGGTAGTAGTATCCGAAACAGTCCAGTTGCCGGCATCCCATGAACCCAAGAAATCAGCTCCGCCTCTCATACCAACAAATTCGAGGGTAGCAGGATCAATGGGTGTATTGTTGTACCGATTAACTGCATTATTCATATCTACATTAAACGTAACGCTAACATCGTTAAGCAAAGCGTCAAAAAGAGGATAAATTCTTGGAACTATCGCAGGCAAAGTTGTAGTTGTTCCATCGGGCAAATATTGATGCCATCTGTCTTCGCCTGTTTCCCAACCGGTGTTAGAAAAACGGCTATCGGGGAAAGCTTTGAATTTCCATTTTGTTGAATCTACAATGTCGCCCTCGAAGGTTAAAGATGTAGTGAAAATATTTGGGGTAAAAGGATCTTGAACTAATTTTCTATCGGCTTCGGGGCTGATAAGAGTTCCAAGTCCATCCCAGTTAAGACCCATAACGAGCATAGAATCCTGAGCAGGATCGAATGCGCCGCCCGCGCCTACACCAAGTACAGTGCTAAGATCAGCAGTAAATTCAATTGTATTTGTAACGAGAACTACTGCAGCATAAATACTGTCGTTATTGAAGTAGTGAACCGGAAGCGTCATAGAAGGAGCGGTTAATGTAAACGGTCTATTAGGGCTTCCTTCCCAACCATCTGTATTTAATACAAATTTGTATTCGTAAGCTTTACCGGCGCTATCGGTCGGAAAGTTTGCTGTAAAAGTATAAATTGTATCGCCATCGCCATCGCTCATTAGGAAGAATTGACCTTGCCAATCTCCACCCGGATCTCCGGCATCGGTTTGGAAATTACCGCGTATCACCACAACATCAGCTGCAGGATCGAAAACAAGATTATGCACAGCCACTCCCATATCTACCTGGAAAGTTACAGGTATCTGGGCAAACAGGGAGGTGGTTAGTAATGCAAACAAAATAGTAAGCATTGTTTTTTTCATTTTGTACCTCTTATTATTGATTATGATTATTAGAGTCCGACTGAGATTGCGAATCTTTGAATTTGTTTAAAGATTCCAAAATCAGAATAACTATAGTCTATTTTTGCGAAAAATCCGCCAAAATCGTATTGTACACCGGCGCCAACAGTATATCCTTCTTCGGCTGCCTCTTTACCGACAGAATTTAAGCCGCCTCTTAACGAGATTATTTTATTCCAGGTAATTTCGCCGCCAAAGTTTCCATAGGTAGATTGGTTGTTAGGAATAACTGCATCCGATGCTAAAGTTAGAACCCAATCTTCGCTATTTATTGCATCGTATGCTAAGCCAACGGAAAAAGTTAATGGAAGCGGCCAACTTTCTGTATTCAATCCGCCGGCAATATTGGCATTATTACCCGCATTACTGGGGTCAACGTCAATCGATTGGAGAAGATCTTTCCCATCAAGTTTCAACTCTGTGCCAAAATTAGAAATATTCATACCTAGCTGCAAGCCCTCTAATTGGGTATAAAACAGCAGTCCGATGTCTAGCGCAAATGCCGAAGCTGATTCATTCCAGATGCGCTGGGTAATATATTTTCCGGTGGCACCAATCGAAAAACGATCGGTTAAATTTCTTGAGTAAGAAACGCCCACTGCTAAATCCACGGCATCCCAACGGGCGCCGGTACCATTCGGTTGTTCTGCTGTTGTAATTTCTTCCTGTCCGTAATCTAACTGATTTATACTTATTGCAATTGCATTGTTTTCATCAAATTTGAAAGCAACGCCGAACCAGTTTATTTTTGTGTTAACAAGCCATTCTGAAAAACTTGCGGTAAATTCATTTCTGCTAAGTCTAGAGAGCCCGCCTGGATTCCAGTAAGCCGTAGTTGCATCGTTTGCCACAGCCAAAAAAGCGCTGCCCATTGCGCTGGCACGCGGACCAACCGGAATAGTAAGAAAATTAGCCGCGGTTGTACCAACCTTTGTTTGGGCAAACAACAGGCTGCAGAAACTCATGGCTGCCATTAACATCAATATTTTTTTCATATTAAACTCCAACTGAATTTCGCTTTTGTTATTACTTTATAATTGCCAGTTTGCCCATTTTTTTATCACTTATGCCGTCAACTTCAACCACATAAAAATAAACACCGTAAGCAACATCCAATCCTTCTTTTGTGCGAACATCCCAGGAAACCGAGCCATTGGCAATATTTCCATCATGCTCTAATGTTCTTATATGATCGCCGCTTGAAGTATAAATATGAATTTTACTCATCGGGGGCAGATTAATAAAGTTAATTACTCTTTCGCCCCGTCCTCTAACTGTTGTAGGTAATGGTTGTTCAAAAACATTTGTAACAACATACGGGTTAGGAACGGCTTTAACTTTATTTAACTGTTCTCTGGCAGAAGTAACATCGTATGCCGGAGCCTGGGTAGAAAACTTAAATTTGTCAAGCCCGGAGATTGGTTTGTAAATCGTGATAAAAAGTGAATCTCCTCCCTTGGGAACGATAGACATACTATCGCCTGCAAAAACAACTTTCCAAGTAATTTTTGTACCGTCAACATTAGATATTGTAATCTGATCGTTAAACGATAAAGTGTCTTTTCTATACGGGGAGCCTTCCGAGAAAACAAATTTTATACGCTGCGGGTTAGCCAAATCCGTTATGTCGTAAAGTTTAAAATTTACATTACGCGCCGGGGGAGCATTGTTACCGAAAATTGCAGTTAATTTATCTGATGAGTCGGTGTAAGCATCGGAAAAAACAGCCAGGTAATCTTTAGGCGATTTAATACCCGTTACAGTTGCCGATTGGAACTGCGATACCAATAGTTTAAGATTTTTCGGCGCCGGTGTGTTCCACTTTGTTTTTCGCGGGTCAGATTTTAAGCTGTCTAAAACCTGATAGCTTGTGTCAATTGATAAACGGACGCCTTCAAATACATCGCCGTTATTCGGAGACATCTTTCCATTATTAAGAACAACTCTTCCGCTTGATGAGTTTGTAACAGAGTATGCGTAGGCAAAGCTGACGCCTTGCGAAACTGAATCTGTGAACGTAACCGTATAAGTTGAATCGCCCACCCTTGTAGGATCGATAACTTCAAAATAAGGTTTTGCGGTAGAGTTGCCGGTTTCTCTTTGAAGAGCCTCACCGGATTTTGGAGGAACATATCCTGCAACCGGTGCATTGGGAACTATTGATATTGTATTTATATCTGTTGATATTCTTCCGAGTGCATCTATTGAAGCAAACCTTGAATTTTCTTTTGGTCTAATTTCATTTACAAGACTTCCGCGGTCATAAGCTGTAACAGCGTAGTAGTACCTGCGTCCGTTTATAACCTCGTTATCTACATAAAAATTTTGAATGCCGGTATCATCGCCAAGATAAAAAGGAATTCCCCTGGCTTCTTCTTGCATAACCTTATTGTCGGGGAAATAACCTGTAATTCCATTTTTTAAATCGTACTGAACTAATGATTTATATCCGCGCGTAATACCCCTAACATCGGTTACCACAAAAGCATCCGTAAAATCGGGGTCAGTTCCTTTATAAATTTTATATCCTTCAAAATCTAGTTCTTTTGTTGTCGGGTCGATAGAATTTTCGGCAACTTTATTCCAATACAATGTAACCTGTTTGTCGCTTCCCACTGCTGTTAATGTAGGCTTAGCAGGAGGCTCGGGGAATGTGTAGTTTGCATCATATATTTTTTGAGCTACTCTTTTAGTAATTAATACATCGCCATAATTATCGCCGAATGCGAGGGCTAAAGAAAAACGTTCGGTTTTGCCCGGCAGCAGAGGGAAGTAACCCGAACCATACATAAAATCGCCGTCTTCACCGCGTATAGCAACGCTGTTAACAATTGAAGAAGGTACATCGAAATAGCCGGGCGTCATTCTGCCCCACATCTGAATATCGTTACTCATCACAACATCGTTGGCGGGGACAAAGTATTGAAAACTTGTTAACCCGATTTGATCCGATTCATCAACGTCTTTTTCGTCAAAATTAGGTTCGCCATGCGTAGGAACGCCATCGCCTTCACCTGCATCGAATGTACCGGCTTTACCATCTGCACCTACGTCATCATATAATGGATTCCAATCGCCATCGTTGTCAATATCATCATCTCTTGCTTCGTCAATCATTTTATCATTTACACCAACATTGGCAAGATAATCTTTATACTGAACAGGAGCTAAAGTATCAAAAAGCACAATCCCGGATTTTGATTTTTTGTACTGACGGTAATGTACCTGATAGTTTTCGTCGATAATTCCATCAAGATCGTTATCAATACCATCGCGAGAGTTAGGATTAACCACAGATGTAATTAAGTTTAAATCCCCTTCAACAAGCTGGGTAACTCCCGGTTGGATAAAAAATGATTGCCCCATCGAGTGAACTGTAATAGTATCATTCGGTATTGGAAATGTACTTCTTTGAAATGTTTGAGGGTCAATCAAAATAACTTTACTGCCCGAGTTAATAGTTTTTTTTGTAAAGTCAGCATCAGTAAAATATGCTGCGTTACCGCCATGTGCGGCATCATCCGCATCATTATCAATTCCATCATATTGGTTGCCCGGCGACTCGAGGAATGCATATGCTATATAACCAACTGCTGTAGGATTGGGTCTCCACTGCGGATTAGCCGACGGAGAAATATAATGATCAAAATCCCATGTGTATGTAATATTTTCTCTAACATTAAAGAATGAGGCGTCATCGTTGTATTCCGGAGCTTCAACACCAACATAGGTTCCCACTAAAGTTCCGAACACAGCTTGACCGTAAGTTTGGGTGCCATCGTTTTTAATGTTGTACAGCCAGAATATAACGTCCTGTGCAAGAGGATCAGCCCATTGCATTGCTCTAACTGAAACTTGTATTGCTTGACCTGTTCTAGCAGGATCTGTTGTATCAGGAACAAAATCGTTCTTTAATTGAACTTCTTCATCGTTAAAATCATCCATCCAGAAATAAGATTCCTGCCCATCTTCAATTTTTTTAGCGCGACCAAAATAGCCGTTCCAGTCAACCAGCGGAGAAACATCCACACCTTCTTTTATTATGGGAAGTCCTGTGTAGGTCCATGTAGGATAATCAGGCCACTGAGTAGGCCATGTTTCCGGAAGGTTGCTCATTGCAACGCCTTTCCCGAGTTCATCTAAAGTAGAATTTGCAAATCCCGGTATTGGTTCAAATCCCCAGGCTTTTCCGCCGCCGCCTTCACCGCCGCCTGGTCTATCAACAGGAGTAATGATTACCGAGTAGATAGTATCAGGAATACCGTCTAAAGGAGTAGCTCCGTTTCGGTAATCTTTTATCGGCAGCCTCAAACCCACAAGCGGGGAAACATCACCGACGTAACCGTTTGCATCGTACTTCCACGCGCCTCTCGGACCCTCGGAGCCTGGTTGTGCAATAACTCCGTAGTTTGAAAAAACCGTGCGTACCTGGTTGCCGCGCATAACGCCAACTTTACGGAATGTACTTGTACCCCTTGTAGTTATTCTTTGCTGCGGTAATAAATCTTGAGCCGCAACAAATAAAACAATTAATGTAATAATGGAAAATTTTATAATCTTCATATTTCTAAATCCGTTAGTTTATCAAAACATGTTAGAAGAATATCGATGCACCGATTTCAATACGCCGCGGCTCACTATAAAAAGTGGGGTTGCGGTAATATTCATCGAGTGTGTTTACAAGAAAATCAGGGTTGCCATCTCTTCTTCTTAAAAATTCATCTATAGTAAAATCTGCTGAGCCGGTATCATTGTATACGTTAACCTGGTTTGCAATATCAAACAGGTTATAAATTCTAGCAAAGATGCTAAGCCTTAAGCCGGCTAAAAAGAAATCTTTATAAGCTCTTAAATCAGCATTAAAGTAGGATGGCTTTAGCTCTCCGTTTGTAAGCAGATCGGAAACATTCATCGAAAAAGTAGGCGTGTATGGGAAACCGCTTCCGTACTGTCCGATTAAACTGAAGCCCCAATTATCTTCACTTGTGTAAGAGAATGTGGCGTTTAAAGTATGTGTTTGATCCCAGTTTAACCTTACAAGTTTAATTTCTGGCTGCTGTCCGCCGGCAATTTGATTTCTTGTTGCAGCCGGATCGGATGCGTTTCCTTTAGCCTGCTGAAAAGTATAGTCGATGGTTGCCGTCCAGTTATTTGAAAGTCGTTTTGTAACAGTTAGTACAACTCCCTTAACAAAACCAAAGTCGCTGTTTATATACTGGCTATAACTTGCAGAACCGCCGAAGAGTCTTATTTCGTCTGCGCGTGTACCGGCAAGGTTTCTAATATCTCTAAAGTAAGCGGTTAAATCCATAGTTATATCATCGGTAAATGCTTGCTGAACGCCAACCTCGCCGCTGATTGTTTGCTGCGGTTTTAAGTCGGAGTTTCCGGCGATACCAAGATTTCCGGTTCCCTGCCCGAATTTAAATTCGGGGTTACTATAAAGAAGTTCGAAATTCGGTATCTGGAAAAAATGACCGTAAGAAAAATGTATTACGCCGCGGTCAGTAATAGGAAAAGCTATACCAAGGCGCGGGCTGAATTGCAGCTTATCGGTTGCCTCCTTGTACCATGGATTTCCGGACGAGTTTGCAGCTTTTCTCTGAGCGATAGTTTTTTCAATGTCGCCTTCGCCAAGTTTACCGTCGCCGTTTGTATCGCCCACATAAATATTTTCAAGTATTCTTGGGCGATAAATATCGGGATCGGTCAAATCAGAAACTGTAAATCCATCAGGGTGGAAATAATCAAAACGAACGCCGATATTAATAATCATTTCACTTAATTCAATTTTATCCTGAGCATATGTTGAAAACTCAATAGGTTTTTTCTGATATAAATCTATGTTCAAGTTTTCATCTGGGTTATTTATATCGGGCACGTGTAGTGTAACATAAGGATTTCCGGTTTGAGCCGGATCTTGCAAGCCAAAATCCTGCAGCATGTTTATATTATCAAAACTAACCTGGTGCCGGTTAAACTCAACGCCGGCTTTTAGCATATGCGCTTGAGTAAACTGACTGGTTATATCATACTTAATACCGTATGTACTTGTTGAGCGTTTAAAGCGGCTTGACTGAGTTCCACCGGTTTTAAAACTCGGCACTTCGGTAGGGTTTTGCCCAAGAAGAAGAGAATGGGTGTATTTTGGGTCTGTAGGATTTTCATAAACATACTGCTGATATGTTTTATAAAAATAAGAAAAATTTAACTGATGAAAAGTTGAGTTGCTCATTGTTTGTGTAATACCGAGAATGTTTGTATTACCTTTTCTAAATTTTTTAAAGTCACCATCCGGGTTATACGAAAAACTTTGGTCGTAATCGCGGTAGTCAACGTCATCTATAATATAATTATAGTTTACTTTAACGGTAGTCCACGGTTTATAAGTAATTTTTCCCTGCCCGTAAATTTTTCTATTCCAATTCATCGGAACAATCTCACCGTCGCCGGTAGAATCAATTTGGTACCTGGTTTCTACCGGAAATGTTGCGCCTTTGTTTACTGTAATATCCCACGGATTAAAAACCCGTTTACCTCTAAGCCAACCGCCGAAATAAATATATCTTGCATTCATGTAAAAGAAAAGAGTGTTTTTTATAATAGGTCCGCTCAAACTACCTTCGAAGTTATAAATATTTGTAGGATCAAACTTATCTATTGCCCGGAAAATATTTGTATGTGTGCTGTAATAATCGCCAATATAACTTGAAACATTTCCGGTGAAGTTGTTATCACCGTCCTTCGTGGCAATATTAACATAACCAGAAAGCGCTTTGCCGTATTCGGCGTTAAACGCACCGGAAACAAATTGAAGTTCCTGTATTGAATTTGTGTTTACATCAACAACAGTAGAACCGTCAAAAACATCTGTTACCGGCACGCCATCAATAGCATAAACAACCTCGCCGCTTCTGCCTCCTCTAACACTTCCTCCAACCATACCGGCTTTTAAACCCAATACTTCCTGGAATTCGGTAACAGGCAAAGCTGTAATTTCATCCGAACTTATAATTGATGTGGTAGATGTTAAGTCTCTTGTAACAACCGGTCTCTCGGCAATAACAATTACATCCTGACCAAGTTGAATGCTTGCTTCAATCAGTTCAAAATCTATTTTGCTTGTTAAATCGATAGATACTTTAATTTCTTGTACAGTAACAGCGTTGTAACCGATTGCCGATGCTTTAACCGAATAAGTGCCGGGCGGAAGGGCTAAAATAGAATAATATCCTTCCAAATCGCTTGCTGCACCGTAGTTTGTACCTTGCACAATTATATTTACAAAGGGTAAAGGTTCTCCGGTTCCATCTACAACGCGTCCGGCTATTTTACCCGACTGGGCAAAAACTATGGAAGTTAAAATAAGCGAGGTGCATAATGTAAATACTAATCGTATCATAATTCTCATTTAAACCCTCCGGGCATTAATAAAATATTCAATTGATGATAAAAGTCTTATCTGGTTGTAACAATACATACTTCCCTTGCTCTAAAAATAATTCGGTAATTTTTTGCGAATCAAAATTGTTTAAGTTATAAAAAAAATCGAGCTTGAGATTGTGTTTAAAATTGTAAAGCGAAAAAAAAGTGCTTCCTTTTATAAGTGTATGAAC
>JAIOIM010000148.1 GCA_019912505.1 Ignavibacteriaceae bacterium | reverse complement strand
ATCTTTAATAGTAAGCCATACGACACCTTTAGAGAATACTTTCCTCCACGTGGCTCCTGAATCAGCGCTCATATGATACCCGGCAAAAATTTGATTTTCACTTGTTGAATAACGAATACAATATGTAATTACATCGTGGATTAAAAACCATGATTCACCCGAATCGAGAGATTTATAAACCTTAGGGTTGGAAACATAAATAATAGAATCAGATTCTCCCTGCTCAATTGATAAGACAGTCTCAGTAGCGAAAGAGATAATTTTTTGAACCCATGAAATACCTAGATCACTCGAACAGAATAAACCACTGTTTAAGGTTCCAAGAAAAATTTTATCATTAATGATTTTTAAAGAACTCACAGATTTTCCATTAAACTCGTGTGCTGCCCAAGAATTACCAAAATCAGTTGAAATGAAAACACCATTAGCTGATGTCCCGGCTATCACGAAATTTACTTCATTTATATCTGCTATTTCAGTGCAGTTAATTGTAGAAGGAAAAGTTTTGGATAAATAGAAAGTTTCACCTCCATTTGTTGAGATATATAATTTCCCATCGGAGGTTCCGGCGATAATGGTGTCTCCATATGTTTTTAAACTTTTCCAATTTCCTCCTTGAAAAATCTCGGTCCAGCTGTCTCCATCATTTGAAGATTTATATATCATGCTGTTTAAGCTGCTGATTGCATAAATATTCCCATTAGTTGACGCCTCAATTTCATTAGGTTTTAGGTCCTCAAGCTGGTTCCAATACATAAATTGTGCACCCACTGAAATATTAAAAAACAAAAAACAAATAACTAAATATTTCATCTCACCTCAGATTATTTAATTAAAACCAATTTTTTGGCAGAGCTAAATACACCTGCCGTAATTTTATAAATATAAAATCCACTCGAAAGCCGCGAAGCATCAAACTCAACCGAATAACTACCCGGAGATTTTTCTTCATCAACAAGCAGCGCAACTTCGTTGCCGAGCATATCGTAAACAATTAGTAGAGACGGGGCATGCCCCGTCTTTACGAAATCCAGAATTGTGTATTTTATTGTTGTTGTCGGGTTAAATGGGTTTGGCTAGTTTTTATAAAGTTGAAGTTTGCCGGGGAATTTTTCGTTATCGAATATGGTAGTTTTATAGTGCCGAATACAGCTATCCGCGTATGCAGAAGAAGTAAAAAAAACGGTCATCAACAAAAACCCGAAAACCGTATGTATGTTTTTTGTTTTCATAACGAACCCCGGTATTTGTTCCGAAAAAACTTAATGAAAACTACACCAAATAGCAATAGTTGGTTGTCGGTTGTCAAGCAATTTTTGGGGAGGCGTATGAGAGTTTTGAATAATTTTATTGCGGCACATCGATAGGAGTCAATGGTCAATAGTCAATAGTCAATAGTCAATTTCTTCTTGTTCTACTCTTAGTTCGCAAATCATTCCGTTAGCTAACGGATCATAAATCAACAATCATAAATCAAAACTCCGTTTCTCGTTTGATAACAAACTCATCTATCAACTGTATTTCGCTTCCCATTTCTGAAAGGTTGTCTTCTTTAACGTATGCGCCGTAAGTTTCAACTTTTACTTCGTCATCTTCAACATTTAGCGTAACGTAGTGGAAAGCACGCTTGCCCACAAAATCATCCGATGCCTGGGAGTTTTTGCCCGGACCATAGTTGTAATTAAATACTTTATAATAAGGGACTGATTGTTCGTACAACATTTCCATGCCCGCAATAATAGTATCACGTTTTTCATCAAATGTTGGGTTAAAATAATATATCGGGGCACCGCTGCTGCCGGCTATTATTTGGTAAACTCCTTCAATAGATTGGCGGGAATAGACATGTTCATGTCCGCAAAAATAAGCGGCTGCGTTATATTTTTTTAATATTTCCCAAAATTTATTACGCTGGTTTAATGAGTTTTGTTTTACTGAATCAAGCGGCAAAGTAAAATTTAAACCGAGGTTTGCAAGACCATCGCGCAAATGCCCTCCGGTTGGAAAAACGGTTTCATGACTTATGACAAAAATCCATTTAACGCCTCTTTGTCGGGCAGCTTTCAAATCGTTTTCAACCCAGTCGAGATGTTTTATACTGTGCCAATCGCGCCGGTCGTCAAGTGTGTCGTCCGGATCGCCGTAATACCATCTATCGCTGTCAATAATTGTAAAATGAACATTCTCATAATCGAAAGAATAGGTTAACCCAAGTTCGTCTTCTGGTCCATTCATAAAAACATTGTTAAAAATTTTCTTGAAGTTTTTTTCATCATCGCGGTGTTGTACTTCGTGGTTGCCAACCGTCGTCCAGATTTTTGGCCATATCATATTTGGGTTGTTATAAACGGGACTCATCACCTCGCGCCAGTGATGCAATTGATTTACTGTTTGTGCCGGATTGGTTTTACTTCCGTTAACCATATCCCCGGGGAAGAAGAGGAATTTTGCGTCAGGATTATTTTCTACAAGATGGTTTGCCAACGCTGAGAGAACAGGTTCGTTTACGCCGTTAAATCTGCCGCGGCTGTCGGACATTACAGCAAATTTAAAGCTTTGAGCAAAAAGAGACGAAAACAGTGATAGACTTAAAAAAAGCAAAAATAGAGCGAAGGATTTTTTCATTTTTAACCAAACATTGTAATTTTAAAAAATATTCTGAATAAAATAGTAAAGAATAGATTATCTGCAAAACAAAGGTTGTTAAAAAGCAAGAAAATTTATAGCTATAAAAGATGTAATTTCAATAAAATCTTATTTGCAATGAAAGCCAATTTGTTGAAGAATTTATATCCGGAGATAAT
>JAIOIM010000147.1 GCA_019912505.1 Ignavibacteriaceae bacterium | reverse complement strand
ACTTTGCTCATCTTGAGTTTATCCATAATACCATATTGTATAAGTACGCCGGTTTAGTTTGGTATAATTTTGTGATTGATCAATTCGTCATACTTAATCCCCTAAATATTTTTGTGTGGCTGCCTGGTTTATACTTTTTCTTTTTCAATAAAGAAGGAAAAAAGTATAACATCATAGGAATTATTTATATCTCTGCGTTTTTAATTTTATTGCTAAACGGCAAAAGCAAGGGTGAATACCTTTCGCCGGCATATGTAATGTTGTTTGCCGCCGGGGGTGTTTTTTTAGAACAAATAACCGCAAAGAAATATATGCGCTGGCTTCGTTACTCGCTGCCGATGTTAATTTTATTTAGCGGCGCGGCACTCGCACCTTTGGCAATACCAATATTACCTGTTGAGAGCTTTATAAATTATCAACGAACACTCGGTATGGCACCTACAACAAATGAAGGATTAGATTTAAACGAACTACCGCAGTTTTATGCCGATATGTTCGGCTGGGAAGAAATGGCAAAGACCGTTTCAAAGGTGTATACTTCGCTCCCCGAATCCGAACGGGACAGCATTGTAATTTTTGCACATAATTATGGTGAGGCAGGATCGCTTCAATATTTCAGCAAAAAATACCCGATGCCCCCTGTAATTTGTGTGCACAACAACTATTGGATTTGGGGATACCCGAAAACTGAATTTAAAAATATTATAGTTATTGGCGGCAGACTCGAAGATCACAAAAGCTCGTGCGATTCGGTAACACAAGCCGCTGTTGTAAAAAGCAAGTATGCAATTCCGTACGAAAATAATCTGCCGATTTATGTTTGCAGCGGTTTAATAATTAGTCCCGCTGAAATATGGCAAGGAGAAAAACTTTTTATGTGAGGTTAGTATGAAATAGAACGATAGAATAATTGAATTGTTGGAGAGAACATTTTATAGTGCGGCACCGTGTTACCCAACATGATATTTACTGCGCCGGACAAATTGCATTATTATGGTAACCTAAATAATCATCTTTACATAAGGTGCTTTTTGCAATTTTTCATAAATTAAATTTCGGTCAATCTCGCTCGTTACCTCAACTTTTAAATTTAAACTAAAATAATTTCCGCGCAAACTTATGTTTGAGGGTGTTAAATCATACTTATATCCTTTTACCGTCTCTTCAATTGACGAAACCATCAATTCAATATTATCGCCTATAACTTTATAATTCCATTCGCACGGATAGACCATTCCGGGTTGCCTGTCATTCTCATCAAATAGCTTCATTCTTTTCCTCCTGCGCTTTTTAAAAATTCTAACGGCAATGCGTATAAATAAATATCCTCACTGTTTCAAAGAACCAATTTATTCTTAGGTGATAACTACAGCCTGTACGAACTTAAAAATAATTTATCGAACATCAATATTCAGTGTTGATTTTAATCGGAATAACTAATTAGCCATTGATCTTAAAATAGTTTTGTTTGATTTGCGTATTCAGCAACTCTTCTGTCTGCCAGTTCAATATATTTTTTATTCATATCGTAACCTATATAGTGACGTCCATTTTTAATTGCAGATAAACTTGTAGTTCCGCTACCTAAAAATGGGTCTAAGATAACATCTTTTTTAAATGAATATAATTTTATTAAACGAGTAGGGAGTTCTTCTGGAAAAGGAGCGGGATGACCTATCTTTTTTGCGGAAACTGCAGGAAAAGTCCAAACACTTTTAGTCCACTCTAAAAACTCCTCTTTTAATATTGTACTTTCTTTTCCCTTACTTGGATGGGAGAATGAATCTTTTGAAAATATTAAAATATATTCGTGAATATCTCTTAAAACTGGGTTTGCAGCAGATAACCAACTTTCCCCAGCCGTCGAAGGACTTGCGCTTGATGCTTTATTCCAAATTATTTCTCCCCGCATTAAAAATCCAATTTCAAGCATAACTTTAATTATGTAACTATGAAGCGGGACATATGGTTTTTACCAAGATTAGCAATATTAATAGAAGCACGACCACCTGTAGATAAAACGCGGTACGTTTCTTTCCAAACATTTTTTAGAATATTTAAATATTCCTCCAAATTCAAGTTATCGTCATATTCTTTTGTTACATTATACGGCGGTGATGTAATCATTAAATGAACCGAATTATCAGGTAATTCTTTCATTTGTTTACTTGAATGACAAAAATGTTTATTGAGTAAATCCTTTGGGATGTTATTCTCAATATGTTTTATCTTACTATCGTTTTGTAATCCTTCATATAATCTCGAATTGTAAAATTGAGATGAATCGTGATTAATTCTACCGGGACTTCCGAAAGAACTTGTTATCGTTCCGTTTTTTACAGTATTTATTCTTGTGCCCATAATTCAATCCATCTTTTAAATGCGTTAAACTTAATTTCTTCTTTTTCCCAGTAAATCTTTATCTAATGAATGCCGCTATGCTATAATAACTTTTGCATCGCCATTGAAGACATTTCGATCCCTCGAGGATTTGTACCTAAACGTAGTAGTTTAATATAGCTCTCTCTCCCGATATCATTCAAAATTTCTAACTGGCTATTCACTGGGAAATAAAATAGACCACCAATTTTGCCCTAAATAATTCTGGCATAAATCATATCACACCAGGGAATATAAGTTTTTTGAAATTCCTTTGCATTTTTAGCATCAACCGTCCAACTTAGCTTTACACCAGTAAAACCTTAAAGCCTGCCATAGAGCAACAACAAAGATTAACTGGAATTTATTCTAAAAAATAATTTTGTAGATCGGGGATACAGAGGAGTTAAAGAAGTATTGGGTACAAAAATCATTATTCCAGATTCACCGCCTAAACAAAGGACGTCTTACGAAAAACAAAAACTAAGAAAAGGATTTAGGCGAAGAGCAGCCATAGAACCAAAGATAGGTCATCTAAAAGGCGACCATCGTCTAAGCCGTAACTTTTATTCCGGAATTAAAGGTGACAATAATAATGCAATGTTGGCGGCAGCGGCTATGAATTTCAAAAGAATGATGAATAAGTGGAAAGATAAAACAATTTTATTTTTGTCCAAATTTTTCAACTTCTTCTTTGAACAAATTTCAACGTTTATTAACCAATTAATTAGCAGTATAAATTAAAATTGACTTTTTAAGGAACGACTATGTAATGCCATATTTCCTTACTTTTATTTGATTTTATAAAAATAAAAGCACAAAATTAATTAGCTATCTAATTCCTTAAGTTGGCGCCTATGCCTTTTCGCGGGAATGGGGTTTTTAGAACGTATTCATAAATAAATTGCCTTAACTTTTTTTGAAGATTGCAGCTTCGATAGAACTGCCGGAGATTAATGATTACTATCTCTACTTCATCATCTCTCCGGCAATTTGCAATTACAGCTAATAATTTATTTAAGGAGAATCATTTTTCTTACGGCAGAATTTTCATTTGTTTTTATACTGTATATATACATACCGCTGGTTAAACCCTTTCCGCTGAACTCAACTTTGTAGCTGCCGGCTTCCTTTTCCTCATTTACTAATGTTGCCGCTTTTTCTCCGAGCATATTAAAAACTTCTAAGAGCACTCTTGTTGCTTTCGGGAGGGCGTACTCAATTTGTGTCGCCGGGTTAAACGGGTTTGGGAAATTTTGTACAAATAAAGTTAAAATAATTATCTCCAAAAAGCAATTAGATTTTTGAGATGAAACTTAACACTAATATAACCCCGCTTATGCCTATTGTATTGTAAAACAAAAACATCAACTTAGTCCGGCGTTTTTTGTTAACCACAATATCCGGGTAAGGTTTATCATAGTCAGAACCCCCGACATAATCACCCTGGCGGATGTTCCAACCGTGTATAAATGTATTTTCACTCATTATTTATTCCCTTAAAATTTATGTAATAAAATATTTTTCTTATCATGTTGTTAACTAATTTCTGTCATCTGTGGTCACTAATCGTTATTGTTTAAATCAACTAACTAATTCAAAATAACTTTTAATGACCACAAAACGACATACTTACTTTACTTTAAGAGTACCATTTTCTTTACTTGCATAAATGCGCTGCTGTTTACTTTATCGCGCGCAATTAGGCGGTATATATAAACGCCCGACGCTAAACGCAAATCGCGTCCGCTTAGCTGGTATGTGTAATAACCGGCTGATTGTTCTTCACCAATAAGCACGGCAACTCTTTCACCGGTTATTGCGTAAAGTTCTAAGGTTACACTTGCATCGTAAGGAATTTGATAATCTATCTTTGTAGAAGGATTAAACGGGTTAGGATAGTTTTGAGTTAAAGCATATTCTCTTGGTACTTCAACTTCGGTTTCTATTACCTGACTGTATTCAATCTTTCCGTCATTGTCAATCATTTTCAAACGGTATTCGTACGCGCCTGCATCAAGTTTTTTGTCGATGCAGCTATACTGCTTTGGCGAATTGCTGTTGCCGCTTGCAGAAACTTCAGCCGCTTTTAGCCAACCGTTATTATTCTCATCACCTTTAATTCTTCTTTCTACATTAAATGAGGAGGAATTTATTTCCGTTTTGGTTTCCCAATTAAGAGTAACGTCCCTCAATTTTGCCGTAGCGGTGAACGCGCTTAGTTCTACAGGGAGAGGATTCTCCGCATCGCTGCCGATACTAAACTCGGAGAAGCTTGTAAAAGCCGGGTAACACCACTGAACAACAGGAGCACCTGCAACGTCAGTAGGAACACCAATATCTACCCAACTACCGCTTGCATTATCTCTTTTAAGAAGATGAAGTGTAGCGTAATTACTTATTCCCGGTACTCCTGTTAAGTCTAAGGTCATGCAGTATGTACCGTTAACAGTACCCGATGTAACTGTAACTGCCCAGTATTGAGGTGCAAGGTTAGTTAATGCACCGGGTAAAGTACCTCCGGGTGATGTTGGTATCAAATCGCAGGTTAATTGTAGTGCACCTCCGTTATTTGTAGTAAATTGTACTGTGGCGCCTGTGCCAGTAAATACTATTGGGTCGGTATTACCCGCAAGAACAGATTGGTTGTTTGTTGCTGAGGGCTGTGTTCTGATAGATACTGTAATAACTCTTTAGAAATGTCAGTACTCAGAACTCTTTAGAAATGTCACTAACAAAAATAATTATTTAATACTTAAACCAAAGCATTCGGGTAACTCCAGTCGGGCTACGCCCTCCTTCCGTTACCCGAATGCTTCGCGCGAAAAACTTGTCCGGCTGCTCCTCGATAGTTTGTTGTTCAGTATCCTCCACGGATGATCCTTTGCTGGTTTGTTTCTTTGCTTCTCTTCTTTTTTCTTATTCGGCTTTCCTTTTAAAACTCCAAAATTCAATTGCTGGTTGTTGTACTCAATATGCATCGAGCCATCTAACCACAGACTTACTGTTACATCACGCCTTACCTTTGGTAGCGGTGCTACTCCCTTAAGTAACTGAATGAACCTACCATCGAGGCTTATAGTA
>JAIOIM010000146.1 GCA_019912505.1 Ignavibacteriaceae bacterium | reverse complement strand
GCCGGTGTTAACCTTATAAAATGGGCATCCCCTTTCTCAATAGTTGTGCTATACTCAAAGTTCGACGTCAAGTTTATATCTGTTGAAGTAGAATCGATCAAGTTCTTTAATCTGTAATTTTTATAAAATGAATTTGGATTTTGAAAAGTGTATTGAATCTCATTTAGTGTGCTGTAGTATCTATTTATAGCAAATGAATAGTATTTATCGGCTGGTACTTCGTCCTCGAAAAATCCTAAATCCAAAAAATAATTGGTAGCTTCACTATAATTTATTGCCTCAACTTTATTGATAAAAGAATAATCAACTACAGGAGCATAAGGTAAATCCAAATTGTTTCTCTGTTTAATCGGGATTATGTTTTTTAATGTTTTACCCATTAAACCACTTAGACGAGGGGCAATAGTATTTTGTATAGTGTAATACCTATCGTTCGGCGTTCCATTTTCATCAACTAATCCATCCGCATATAAGATATTGCAGTCAGTATTTCGTAAGCTAAAGTATTCATAAAAACCTATTGTTTTTGCACCATAGAGTAATGCAAGATTGGTGCTGTACAACATCATTTCAACTGTAGGAGAAATTAGGTGCTCTTCTTGAAGACAATTTTTATCAATAACTGTCCATTTTGTACATTGTATATCTTGTCCCCAATTCGGGTCGTTTTTGCTTACATTTTTAATTTTTTCAATTTGAAGATTAATGTTATCTTCTCTCCAATTTGGGTTTCCCTCAGTGGGTTTCCAATAGTAATGATAGGGATAAGCATTAAGCCACAAGAAAAGGGGTTTTGCTCTTTTCCAAAATTCTTCGCCAACGTAATATTGATATGAACCGAAGGGTAGTCCTGTTGGTCCGTATTTGCCATTGTAATTGGTATTTAATGATGTAATTATTCGTTTATTTCCAGTAATAGCAAAGACCATACTGTCAACCATTCTATATGGTTCATAATTATCAATCGAGGTTGGCTCATCTGACGAATAATATATTTCTATTCCATCTGTGTTGACAAGAGAATTTATTTCAGAAGAAATTTCGACTACTGCGGGGGATGATGGCTGTAAAAGTCGTCTTCCCATATCATCCGATACACTGATTTTATCAACATATAACTGCAATAAATCAGAACCTGCCCAATCAACTATGAATTGAACATATTGTCCTTCGTACTCAATTTCTTCCTTCCAATAATTATCTTGTGTAATTGGCGATACTCCACCACCAATCCAATCAATATTTGATAAAGTGTGCGGATGATATTCATAATCTACAAAATCTTCTATTGTTAAAGTCTCTTTATATGTCTTCATCGGAATTTCACTCACATACATAGTCCCGTTTTCTCTGTTGGATATTACCTCATGGGTCACTACGGCTAATATACACACCTCTACATCCTTATACTGCGGATCAAACAAATTAATATTAGGATCTGTCGGTTTTATTTTTAGTTCAAAATCTGCTTGATAAATAATTGGATCTTCCGGATGATATCGTTTATGACCATCCTGCCTGTACCCGGGTCCTGTTATAAGATTACCTGCAAGTGCATCTGGAATAGTTTTTATTCCTAATATTCCATCTTCAGAATCGAGTGTTGCGATGGCAGACTTGTATTCAAGCGTAACATTGCCTTTACCTGGTGGCGTTCCTTCCGCCTCCCATTCAGTATAGTGGGCACCTGTATACTGATAGATATAATTATTAGTAGTCCAATTCTGGTAAGGCATAGCCTTTAAGCCATTTTGAACAAACCTATCAATCATATCATCTGTTACATTAGCATGATGAATAATATCTACCCCAAGATTTTTCATTGCAGCAACATCACTCTGTATGATATTACTAGTCGGTGATTCTGCAAATAAAATCATGGGTATGCCGTCTTTGTTTGTTAGAATTTGAGAATAATTTTCCTCTGAGAAGAAAAGACAAAGGGAAAACAGCATCACAATAAATTTGATGCTTGTGCAAGAATTAGGTATAGATAGTTTTTGCATGTAGAGCCTCGCAAATTTAGTTATTATTTGTTATGATTTAAATATGATTCCATCATTTAATCAGAACCATTTTTTTAATATCGGAATAAGAAGGAATACCTCCGGCGGAAATTACTTCGATTCTATAAAGATAAATACCGCTTGTCAGTTTACTTTTTCCAAAACTATCAGCATCAAATTTTATTTCATTATAACCGGCACTCTTATATTCATTTAATGCATACCCAACCAACTCTCCGGTAATATCGAACAAAGCAATTTTTACATAACCTGCATCTTTTAATGTAAACGGAATAACTGTTGATGAGTTAAACGGATTAGGGTAGTTCTGATATAAATGATAATCCTGCAAAAGTGAGATTGTATTATCCTCAACCGAAGTTATTATTACTCCGAGTTCTTCACTTGGTTTTGATTCATTCCCCTGGCTGTCCACGGCAGAAACCCTAAAGTATAATGTGTGAATATTATTCGGGACAGCTTGAGAAAAAGAATTAGCTTTTTGAACAGCAATCAGATTAGAGGAATCCGGCACAAAAGAATGAACTGTATCGCTATATATTTTATAATGAATAAAATCTCTTTCTGTATTTATTTTCCATCTTACCGTAAGGATAGTGTCTGAAAAAATATTAGCTGTTAAACCAGAAGGCTGGCGGGGAGCGAGATCTAAGTAATCATATTTTTCTCCGCCGGGTCCTCCATAGGCGCCTATATCGCTCCGTGTTCCGTCAACATCAAGAATTGCCGGGTCACCGGCATCAATAGCGGGGGAATACATTTGAAGATGAAAATC
>JAIOIM010000145.1 GCA_019912505.1 Ignavibacteriaceae bacterium | reverse complement strand
CTATTTAATCATATTGTCAAGTCATTTATATAATTTTTAACGACTTAAGCTCGCTGATAAAAGCATTTGAATCTATAAAATTTAACGATAATGTCGTTTTTTCGTATAATATTTTTTTTGATGAGCTTACTAATACCAATTTCCTTTTGATAAAACCGACAAAATTTACAGCGTTAAATTTTTTACTTACGGTTTTGTTCTCGTCCGTCAGCATTGTTATTTCCAGTCCGATGTTTTTACAAAAACTTTGGTGGCTTTCCCGGTCATTTGAATTTATTCCTACAACACGAATGTTGACCTTTTCGAATTCAGCTAAATTAGTTTGATAATTTGATAACTGTCTTGTGCAAACCGGCGAGTTATCTTTTGGATAAAAAAGGAGTAAAATGTTTTTATCGAGATTCTCGTAAAGATCAAAGTCTTTTCCATCCTGATCTTTTAAGATAAAGTTTTCAACAAAATTGCCAATCATAATCCCAATTCTATTTTGTTTCGTCTCATCGCTTCAATACAATAAGCAATATGCTCATCCAATTCCACGCCGAGTTCTTCCGCACCTTTTAAAATATCTTCTCTGCTTACCACGCGTGCAAATGCTTTATCCTTCATTTTTTTCTTTACCGATTTTACTTCAACTTCATCCACTGTTCTGCTCGGACGAACATATGCCACGGCGGTAATAAAGCCTGCTAATTCATCGCAAGCAAAAAGTGTTTTTTTAAGTTTCGTGTCTCTCGGCTCACCGGAATAATCAGCATGTGAGAGAATTGTTTTTCTAAAATCTTCGTTAAAGCCTTTTTCTTTTAATATCTCGCCCCCCTTAAAAGGATGTTCTTCGGCAGTAGGAAACATTTCGTAGTCAAAATCGTGAAGCAGCGCGGCGTTACCCCAATATTCCACATCTTCGTTAAGCTCGGCAGCATACGCACGCACGCAAGTTTCAACTGAATAAGCATGTTTCAGAAGGCTATCCGATTTTGTGTACTCTTTTAGTATCGATAAACAAAATTCCCGGTTACGATGAATATCTTCCATCATTAAATTCCTTTTTTTGATTTCTTGGTTATCGGCTTCACACCGCTTAACGGGTTAAATGCCGGGCATAAACTTCCAATTACACATAAATCGCATTTCGGTTTGCGGGCAATACAGACTTTTCTTCCGTGTGCCGCAAGCCAATGCGATGAATTTATCCATTCCTTTTCGGGCAATAATTCTTTTAAGCGGGCTTCAATTTTTGTCGGGTCATCCGATTCGATAAATCCGAGCAGATTGGATAATCTTTTAACATGTGTATCAACCGCAATTGCAGGGATACCAAAAGCATTTCCGATGACAACAGAGGCTGTCTTTCGTCCAACGCCTGGGAGGTTTGTAAGCGCTTCAAAATCTTTCGGTACTTTGCCGTTATATTCATCAACAAGTTTTTGGCAGCATTGTTTTATACTTTTTGTTTTCTGTTTGTAAAATCCGGTTGAAAAAATATCCTTTTCGAGTTCTTCATTTGCTGCGGAAACAAAATCCTGCGGTTTCTTATATTTTTTAAATAGTGATGACGTAACGATATTCACCCTTGCATCAGTACACTGTGCCGAAAGAATTGTTGCAATTAAAAGTTGAAACGGTGAAGAAAACTCCAATGCGGGTTTTACTTCGGGATATTCAGCCTTAAGAAGTTCAAATATTTTTTCGGCTCTTTTTTGCTCAGCTTTCATTTAGGTCCTTAGTATATCGTTTATCTTTGATGAACAATCTTTCAACAGGTTTATTATTAATTATATGCGAATTTATAATCTCATCAACATCTTCAATTTTTACACCACCGTACCAAACTTGTTCGGGGTATACAACCACGGTAATTCCAAACTCACATGCATCTAGACATCCGCAAGTGTTTGCTCTTACCTCTGCGTTTAAGCCTAGTGTTTTTATTTTTTGTTTGAATGCTTCTTTTACTAAACTACCCCCTTTTTGTCCGCAACTGCCGCGCGGATTATCATCGGGACGCACATTTTCGCAAATAAAAATGTGTTTTTCAAAACGTTTCATCTATACCTTTCCAAGAGTGTTGTGCAAATATATAAAACTGAAATGAAAGATAAATCGTTCCATTTTGTTTCGTGAATGATTTTATGTCGGAAGCACTAAGGAGGGGAAATATTGTTTGCCGTAAAAAAAAGCGGAATACTAAAAAATATTTTTCAGTATTCCGCTTGAAGTTATTTAAGGAATCATTACATCATTTGCGCCGGTTGTTAACCTGCTCTTTGTTTTTAATGCTTCATTCTTCAAAAACGCTGAGGTTAATTTGTCGTTAAGAATTTTATCAATTGCGGCAATAATATCCCCTCGTTTTATTGAGAAGTTAAACCAGCCTAAAGTTTCGGCGAGATTAGTTCTGATAGAATCCGGTTGTTTTTCATCAAGCAGCAGTTCAATCAACCTGGGTACAGCATCGCTGAATTTGTAATTTCTAAACGTCCGAATTCCCGAAATCCTTTTTGAAAGTTTTAAACTATCATTTGTTATCGAAGGAATTACTTCATCAAAAATC
>JAIOIM010000144.1 GCA_019912505.1 Ignavibacteriaceae bacterium | reverse complement strand
CTAAAAGCCTAATTATAATTGAGTCAACAACCGCATCAGGGCATGAGGCGCCGCTTGTTATAATTATTTTTACGGGTTGTTTCTTTGGCAGATATTTAATCGAAACAATTTCTGTTTTTGATTGAATATCAAAATGATTAATTAGGTTTTCGGAGATAAGTTTTACTTCTGATGAAATAAAATATGTAGGAAGTTTTTCTTCGCATAATTCAACAATGTGGCTTGTGTTAGAGCTGTTATACCCGCCGACCACTATGGCAAGATCGGCTTTCTCTTTTAATACACCGTACGTTGCTTCCTGGTTGTCATTAGTTGCATAACATAATGTATCGCGTGTATCGGCAAAATGCCCTTTTATTTTTTCTATCCCAAATTTTTTAATCATTGTTTTCTTTAGCAAACCGGCAATTGCTTCTGTTTCAGTTGCAAGCATTGTTGTTTGATTAACCACCCCAATTTTTTCCAGATCACTTTCCGGATTAAATCCATCTGATAGTTTACCTTCAAAGTAATGTAAAAATTCTTCTGTCGATTTTTCTCCGACAATATAACCCGAGAGAAAATTTGCTTCCTCAGCATCTCTTATAATAACAGCCGGGGCAGTTTTAGTTGCATGCGAAAAAGTTGCCCGTGTTTCTTCGTGCGTATGTTTGCCATGTATTACAACCGTGTAATCCCCTTCTCCAAGTTGATCAGCACGATTCCATACTTTTTCTACGAAAGGACAAGTTGTGTTGTAAGTATAAGGGTTGATGCCTGTTTCATTTAATTTCCGCTCTATCTCCAATGTGGTTCCAAAGGCTGGTATGATGACTATATCATCGGGCATAAGATTTTCCCATGGAATAATAATTTTACCCGAGGTATCCATTATAAATTTGATACCCATGCTTTCAAGATCTTTATTTACACCGGGGTTATGAATCATCTCACTCAAAAGATAAATTCTTTTTCCAGGGTTAGCCTCGATAGTTTTATAGGCAATCTCAATTGCATTTTCTACTCCATAACAAAACCCAAAGTGCCGGGGAATTAAAAATTGAACATTACCAAAATCGAGTATTGTTGGAGCAAAGTCCTTTTTACGAGGGTCGTTTAATTTTCTGGCATTTTTTATTTTGGCTATTATGTTACTATGGTAATGCAGCGGGATATCAAATTTTTTCATTATTATTCTATATTAATTGGTCATTCATTTACGGTTAAGCTATCGATTCTAAATATACAAAGGAAAACAAATCACACTATAAAAAAGTACTACTACTCTAGATAATACCCGGCAATTGTTTCGGCAATCAAGAGGGTGTCGCCCTCATCCCGATTTGTTAAAAATATTATAGTCAATTGCTTTTCAGGGATACGGTAGATAATTGTTCTGCCGCCTATTGTAGAACCTGTGTGATAAACCACCTCTTTCCCGTTCAGATTTGTTAACCGCCATCCGTAACCATAATCAAAAACCTCGCCGTTGTTAAGACTTTGTCTTGTAAACGATTCTTTCTTCATTGTAAACGGAATAATCTTATCGGTATATAAAGATTGATCCCATTTATATAAATCGTTAGTAGATGAGTAAATACCACCATCGCCAAGAACCGCACTTGTTAAACTTTGATCTTTTTTTACCCAGCCGCTGTCTGTTCTTACGTTACCAAAAGCTCTGTTTACAACTTTGTTTATTCCATTTTCAAATGCAATCGTGCCGGACATCTCTAAAGGGGCAAATATATTTCCATTTAAATAATCTCCGAATGATATGCCCGTAATTTTTTCAACCATCATTGCAAGAATAGCAAACCCGGTGTTGCTGTACCTAAAAAATTCCCCCGGGCTGAAGTAAACAGAATCAACTAACATCATCATATTTAAAACATCTTTATCTTTTACCTGGATTGTGGCTGTGTCGGGGATTAAACTCTCATAATCAATCAGACCGGATGTATGAGTTAAGATGTGTTTGATTGTAATTGCTTTGCCGTATTCAGGAAAATCAGACCAAATATCAGTAAGAGTTGTATTGAAATTTAATTTGCCCTCGTAAATAAGTTTTAATATTGCTTGTGCAGTAAATTGTTTTGTAACCGAAGCAAGACGGAAGTTAGTTGCTGCAGAAACTTTTTCGGCTGTTTGGATATCAGCCAAACCATAACTTTTTTCTAATACCACATTTCCATTTTGAATAACCATTAAGGCTGCACCGGGGTTACTTCCGGTATAGTCATTTAGGAGGGAATCTACCTTGTTTTCAACATTTGTTTGAGCGAAGGCAGAACTAATCATTAGTAGTACTCCGATAAGATAATATTTCATGGTTGTAAACTTTTTGTTTTGGGTTATACAAAATTAACAAAATCTGGAATGATTAGCTCATTTCGGTTATTCTTAATTCAATAAATCTTTCTACTTCAAGATTGCAATTGCCCTGATTGATTGACTTAGATTTTAAGCCTTATCTTAATTATATTTGCACCCTTAAACTCAACGAAGAAGATATGGAATTATTAAATAAACTTAGAAGATTAAACGAAAAATTTGAGCAGATTAATCAGCAGCTTTCTGACCCTCAAGTTTTAACTAATAGAGACAAGGTTGTAGAGTTGAGCCGGGAACGGAGTGAGTTATTAGAAATTGTAACTACTTATATTGAATATGAAGATACTATAAAAAACATTGCCGGAAACAAAGAACTGATTGACATTGGCGGGGATAAAGAGCTAATAGAATTGGCGGAAACAGAACTTAAAGAACTCGAAGCAAAAAAAGAAAAACTTGAGGAAGATGTTAAGATTTTGCTTTTGCCAAAAGACCCGAATGACGATAAAGACGTAATTTTGGAAATAAGAGCCGGAACTGGCGGAGAAGAAGCCGCTTTGTTTGCCGGTGATTTACTAAGAATGTACACCCGTTACGCCGAAATAAAAGGTTGGAAGCCGGAACTCATCGATTTAAATGAAACAGGTATTGGCGGAATAAAAGAGGCAACTATGTCTATTTCGGGTAATTATGTTTATGGCACTCTAAAATTTGAAAGCGGTGTTCATCGCGTTCAGAGAGTTCCTGCAACCGAGGCAAATGGGAGAGTTCACACTTCGGCTGCTTCGGTGGCGGTTATGCTTGAGGCTGAAGATGTTCAGATTGATATAGGTCCGAATGATCTTAGAATTGATATTTATCGATCGGGGGGCGCAGGCGGACAGAACGTAAATAAAGTAGAAACGGCTGTTCGGCTTACGCATATACCAACGGGTATTGTGGTCCAATGCCAGGATGAAAGAAGCCAGTTAAAAAATCGGAATAAAGCAATGAAGGTTTTACGCGCAAGGCTCTATGACAGGAAACTAAGCGAACAGCAGAGCGAAATTTCTGCACAACGAAAATTGATGGTAGGCAGCGGCGACCGAAGTGATAAAATAAGAACTTATAATTTTCCCCAAAATAGAATTACAGACCATAGAATAGGCTTAACTCTTTACAATCTCTCAAATATAATTGAAGGTGATCTAGACAACCTGATTGAACAAATTAAAATAGCCGATAGAACAGAAAAACTTCAAGCAACCAATGAGTATTAAGTTTTAGCCCCATTTTTCTTACTTACATTTTCAAGAAGTTTTACTAAAAACAACAGCGTAAAACCGATTAGTGAAAGGAATACATCCTCAGTTTGAATCTTAAAACTATTAGCCGTTCCAAATAAAGAACCTGCATATTTTGCAATTAACAAAATTGTAAAAAAAGAAGAGAAGCCAACTAACCCGGCTTTAAAAGGTGCAAATAAGAAATTTTGAAAATTTCTATTGGGTAGAAGTTTATCTTCTTTATTGGTACTTGAGACAATTATGCCTTTCATATCGATGCCCTCAGAATTTATAAAATAGTTACACTTAAAATATTATTTATATAACTATTTGTAGTGTTCTAAAACACTATAAATAACAATAAATATTGGTGGGTAATTATAAAAAAGAAGTTCAGAATGTAATAATAATGATGTAACAAAATCTAATAAGTTTGTAACAATAATTTTAATTCAATTTTATTGTGATTAAACTAATATCATCCTCAAATTTTCCGGAGGTAAAATGTGTAAACTCATCTTTTATTGCTAAAATTAAGTCATCGTGCGGTAATAAATTTTCTACAATTTTATTTAATCTCTCGGTGCCGAATTGTTTGTTATCCTGGTTTCGTGATTCAATAATACCATCAGTTGCAATAATTACCAAATCGCCGGATGACAAATTAATCGAAATATCCTCAAACTGACCTTCGGCTGCAAAACCTAATAATAACCCTTGGGAAGCAAGCCTGCTGACTGCACCGGTATTTTGATTTTTGTAAATCAACGGGAGATCCCCCGCGCCGGCGTATTTTAAGGATTTTTCTGTTTTGTTAATTATTATGATTGAAAGCGTTGCGAACACCTCCGAAATTTTTGCATCGTTGTAAACGGAACGGTTTACCTGCTGAAGGATGGTGCTCGGTGAATAATCATTTGTTGATTGTAAAACTATTCGAATTGCACTTCGGACATATCCAGCATACGCAAAAGCGAAGTACCACGCGCCCCATTTTTTCCCCATAACATCACCGAGGACAATAACAAGATTGTTTTCATCAATTTGAAAATAGTCTATAAAATCACCGCCTGGTATTCCCTCAAAAGGCTGATGCCAATGCTGAATATCGAAGCCTTCAAAGGTCGGACTTTTTTCGGGCACCACTTTAACTCGAAGCGAATCGGCAGCTTGATGTAATTCGGTGACAACTTTTTGTCTTTCTTTGCCAAGACTTTTGATGATGGCGCTTACTTTAGCTACTACAACTCTCGGTCCGGCGGTTTTAAGAACGTAATCGGTAATACCAAGATCATACCCATTAAGTATATCATCCTCATCTCCTTTTGATGTTAAAAATACAAAAGGTATTGTACGAACCGCATCATCATTTAGCAGCATACGCCTAAATTCAAACCCATCTATTTCAGGCATCATAATATCCGAAATAATAATATCGGGCACTTCCTGTTTTGCCATCTGAAAACCCTCCGCAGGTCCCGATGCGATAATACAGTCAAAACCTGCCTTCTTCAAATTGTATTGAAATAATTTTGCAAGAGAGGGATCATCATCTACCAGGAGAATTTTTGCGGTTTTGGGAGCGAAGGCACTTTCTAAATTTTTTTTTGCTCCGTACACACGAAAGATATCTGCACGGCGAAGTAAAGCCTGAACCTTTATTAAAAGTTCTTCAATTTCAAAAGGTTTGGTTATTACATCATCTCCGCCTACTTCCATTGCTCGAGCTTTATCTTCAAGGCTGCCGCTGGATGTAACAAAAACGAATGGCAAAACTTTATATTGATCGATAGTCCGAACTTTTTGGCAAAAAGTGTAACCATCCATTCCTTCCATCATAACATCACATAACACTAAGTCGATGGTTTTATGTTCTAGTATCTCAAACGCTTCATCCGGGTTGGATGCAGCGTTAACAAGATAACCATGCTTCCCAAGATGATGACAGATTAACGCTTTAACCGTCGGATCATCATCAACCACTAATATGTTTTTTGCAGAACCCATAATTATATCTTATCAGGTTACGAAAAACTACTGACTGCTTCTTCTTTTGTCTTAAAGGACTCAAAAACTCTATACATTCTTGTAAGTTCAAACATTGAATGAACAGCGGGTTGAAAGCCAACAAGACGCAAATCGCCGCCGAGCCCGGTTACTTTTTTCAGCGACACTACGAGGGCGCCAAGAAAAGTAGAATCAATAAACTCGCAGTCGCTTAAATCCACAACAACTTTTCTCGCACCCGATTCAATATCCTGGGTTAGAGTAAGTTTAAATTCTTCGGCTTCTTTGAGTGTAGCTCTGGTTAAATTAACAACCTCAACCACAACCTCGCCATGAATTTCTTTTAGAAAGTCTAAATTATTTTCCATCATTTTTTCCCGTTATAGGTGTTTCTATTTGATATCGTTCTATAAGTCTGTAAACAGTTGCTCTTCCAAGTTGTAGTTTTCGCGCCACTTCCACGATATTTCCTTTGGTTACTTTAAGGGCGTGCCTTATTGCTTCAGCCTTTAGTTTTTCAATTGGTACTATATTGTCATCGCTGAATAATCCTCCGATTATCTCACCACCCATATCTTCAGCGGTTTTTAGGTGATGCGGAAGATCGACTACATCAATAATATCGCTTTCCGAAATTATCAAACATCGTTCAATGGTATTTTCCATCTCCCTTATATTCCCGGGCCAGCTATATTCATAAATTAATTTTAACGCCCGTTTTGAAAAGCCTTTTATTTTTTTATCAAGCTTTTTGTTAAACGTATCCAAAAAATGTTGTGCAAGCACTAGAATATCACCCCTGCGATGGCGTAACGGCGGTATAAAAATCGGGAAAGAATTTAATCGGTAATACAAATCTTCTCTAAATTCCTTTGTCTCAACGGCGGCTTTAAGATCCCGGTTTGTTGCAGAAATAATTCTAACATCAGATTTTATTAATTCTGTCCCTCCGACGCGTTCAAATTCTTTTTCCTGAATAACGCGCAACAGCTTTGCCTGAAGCATCATTTCAAGTTCGCCCACCTCATCTAAAAAAAGCGTGCCGCTGCTGGCAAGTTCAAATTTGCCAAGCTTCCGCTGATGTGCTCCGGTGAATGAACCTTTTTCATGACCAAAAAGTTCACTCTCTAAAAGCTCTCTCGGAATTGAAGCGCAATTTACAACAATAAAAGGTTTGTTTTTTCTTTGTCCGTTATAATGAACCGCCCGCGCAATTAGCTCTTTACCCGTACCGCTTTCGCCGTAAATTAATACAGTTATATCGTTATTCAAAATTTTATTTACAAGTTTGAATACATCCTGCATTTTATTATCAGCGGAAACCATATTATCGAAATTATATTCTTTTTGAATATCCTCGCGCAAATATTCTAATTCGCGCGTTAAATCATATCCTTTTATAGCGTTTTTAATTGCCGGTTCTAATCGCTGAATATCAATCGGTTTCGGAAAGTAATCGAACGCCCCGAATTTTAACGATTCTACAGCAACTTCAATACTGCCCTGGGCGGATAACATTATAACCGGTATATTTTCATCGTGGTGTTTTATTTTTTTTAATGCTTCAATACCATCAATGCCGGGCAGCATAATATCAAGCAGAATTAAATCGGGTCGCTCGTTTAGCCGTAACAGCATATCTTCGGCTGTTGAAAATACACCGACAGTATATTTCCATTTTTCTTTTACCCAATAGGAAAGCAGCTTTGATATCGCAGGCTCATCGTCTACTATAAATACAAGTTTATCCAATTTGGTACCTCACTATAATATCTAATTTCGTTTTGGTAATTTGATGACAAAGGTTGATCCTTTATCTTCTTCGCTTTCAACAGTTATCAATCCTTTGTGCAGATCAATCACTTGTTTTGAAAACACTAACCCCAACCCGGCGCCGGGAATCTCATTCCCATATTTGCTTACTCGATAAAATTTTTCAAAAATATGCGGCAGATCTTTTTGGGCAATTCCTATGCCGGTATCACTAATAATTATTTCATATTCCTTGTAGAGACTTTGACCCATAACAGTAACGCGTCCGCCGCTTTTAGTAAACTTTATAGCGTTGGAAAGTAAACAATTAAAAACTTGTGTAAGCCGTTCCTCATCCCCAATAATTTTTACTTCTTGGTCTTCCACAGTAAGCCTTAATGTTATATTCTTTTCAGAAGCCAACGCATCTGCGTGATGAACTGCATTTTTAATTACAGAAACTAAATCGATTTCTTTTCTCTGAAGTTCAATCTCACCACTTTCAAGTTTTGAAATATCAAGAATATCATTTATCAGTTTTGCGAGGCGTTTACCTTCGCTGTGGATTATTTCATTAAATTCTTTCCTCATTCCGACAGGCATCTCCGGGTCAGAAGAAATAGTTTCGCTAAATCCAATTATAGAAGCAAGCGGTGTTCGCATTTCGTGCGATATGTTTGAAACAAACTCACTCTTTAGTCTATTCAGTTCCTCTAATACTGATTTCCGCTGTCTCAAACGATTCCGCTCGATTGACAGAAGTCGTTCGGTCTCGGTATATTTTACAAGAATTTCAGTATACCTTTCCTTTAATAAATGCTGTTTCGTTATATTTTTTGCAACGCTCAACATACCATTTATAGAACCACGCCCGAATAAAGCTTTTGCCGAGATATCATAAGTAATCACGTTGCCCAACTTTGAGGTTAGCTTGCAATCGAAATAAACCAATCCCTCAAACTGCAATATTCTCTGAAAGGCATTCGATAATTTTACCTTTTCTTCCGGATTGGTGATAGAGAAAAAATGTTTACCGCGTAATTCATCAAGCGAATACCCAAGATCGTTTAACCCGCTCTGGTTAACGAAGTGGAAATAGCCGTTTTTATCTAATATAAAAACAAGATCATCAGAAGCATCAAAAAAAGATGAAATTAAATTTTCATACTCTGATTTATCGGGCTGCTGTAAAAAAAAGTCTACTGCCGGATTGTTATTATTTTGAAATATTTCGCTGCTGCCACTCATTAGCTTTAGCCTGCTTGGCTTTTATAAAAGATAAAAATGATTTGATAGAAGATAAAGTGTTTTGATTTGTAAATCAAATTGAAACAGTGCATGACTCAAAAAGAGAATTTTATTTCTTTAGGCTTTACTTCTCCAGTAATTCGTAATACCTGCGGATTAGTTGTTCATAGTCTTTCAGATATCCTTCATTTACGGCTTTGTTTAGTTCTTCCCTTATTTTATTAAAACCTTTTTGTGATGACATATCTAACTCCGCCGGCGATTCCCCAACAATATTCCTACCCGTATTCGATTCACGCTGTTTCTCAAAATCGCGTTCATTTATTGATCGTTGTGCATCAAGCATACGCGAGAGAATTTTCTCTTGTTTCTGTATAAGCGGGTCATCAAGTTTTTGGGTATTAAAATCGGTTATAACTTCACTCATCTGCTTCATTATTTCTTCCAGATTGCCGGGCAGAGTTTTTGATTTACCCGATTGCTGTGCTTCTTTATTTAACTGCTCCAATGATTTGCGAATCAACTCCTGCTGCTGCGAAAGCCGCTGCATCTGAGCCTGATCTTGAAGCGACATTCCCCCCTGCTGCATCTTTTGAAGCATCTGCGTCATATTGTTCAAATTCATTTGCTGCTGACTCATCTGCCCTAATTGCTGCATCATCGACATCATACCTCCCTGCCCGCTCCCGGACATCATCGATTCCATTCCGCCTTTTACAAGCGAAGCCGCTTCGTTTAAAGATTTCATCGCTTCGCCTTGACTCATCGATGCCATACTGCCATTTCTGTTTTGCATTGCTTGAAGTGAGTTTTGCATCTCTTTTTTTGCATCGCCAAGTGCTTTACCCATTTCAGGCGTAATGGAAAATGTTTTTTTACTTAACTGCGACATCTGCTTTAAAATATTATCAAGACTTCGTTGAATATTATTTTGCTGTTCAGCCTGTTCGTTAAATTGCGGTGAGTTGGGGTCAAGCTGTTCCGATTGTTTTTTTAGTTCTTCCTGCTGTTTGGAAAGCGTTAATAAATTGTCAAGCACTTTCATCATATCTTTAAACGCCTGCATCTGGTTTTGCTGCATCATGTTTTGCTGCATTTGCTGCATCCGGCTTTGCATCTGTTTCATATTTTTTGAAAGCTGCTGCATCTGCTCCATTGCTTGCTGCTTTTGTTTGTTCTGCAAGTTTTCAGATGCTTGATCTGATTTTTCCTGGTTCTTTTGTTTTTCAAATTCTTCCTGAAGTTTTTTAAGATCCTCTTTCGGCATTTGCTCAAGGTCTTTCATCATTTCTTCAAGTTTTTTCATTTCATCCTGAAATTTTTTCAAATCCTGTGAAACTTGGTCCTGCTGTTTTTGAAGCTGCTCATTTTCATTTTGTTTGTTAAGATCGCTTTGCTCGGTTTCCTTTTTTATATCATCTTGTTTTTGAGTCATCTTTTCAGTGCGTTTCAGCATTTCATTAATCTTTTGCTCAACCTGCACTCGCTTTAACAACTCAATAGTACGCTCTATACTTTGCTTGAACTTTTCTTCATCAAGTTTCAAATCCTGCATCTGGTTTTGTGTATTTTGGCGATTCAAACTTTCGAGAGTTTTTTGCATTTTCTCCATCGCCTTTTTCATTTCATCGCTGCTTAGTTCATCAAAAAGTTTTTGTAGGTCTGCATATTTTTCAAGCGTCTCTTTCGAAAGCAAATTATTCTTTTGAAGTTCATTTTGCATCTGTTGAAGTTTCTGCCCTGTCTCTTCAGCTTTTTGCTGAAGTTTTTCAAATTTATCAAGAGCATCTTCAATTTGCTGTTTCTCCTCCCAGGTAATATCTTTTTTATCTTGTTTTAATGTTTGGTCAATCTTCTCAAGATTTTTTTTCAAATCGGCGGCTTCTTTTAATATTTCCTTCAGGTCGGTATTAGCCTCAGTATGTGTTTCATCAGCCCTAGCCAATATTTCATCGAGCGACGGCACACGCACGGTGTAAATATCCGATCGTGCTGATTTTGGTCCGTCGAATGTATCGTTATCAAAAATCTCTAAGTAATAAGTAACAATATCATCAACGGCTAAACTTAACGATGTTAAATTCCAGATATAATTTACATTCTCCTCTTTTGTTTTTTTACTAACTGAAATTTCAAACTCTTTAAATTCATCCGATGGTTTTTCGTAACGAGATGTAGACAAACGGTATTTTAATAATAATCTCGAGAAGCCATAGTCATCATTAATCTTTGCCAGAAGCGCGAGTCTGTTATCGTTATCAAGATTTACATTTTTGCCGGGATTAATAACTTCAATTGCAGGGTAGGCATCATCAAGAGCTTTTATAGAATATAATATCGGCGAATCGTTTTTATTTTCTTTTTCATCAGCAACAATAATTTTAAACGTATTATCTTTTTTTATGATGAAATTTGTTTCGCCAAAATTATTATCTACTTTAAAATCAGTTTCAGTTGAATCTCCAAAAACAACTTTTCCGCTGCTCATTTTTTTTGTTGATTGTGCCGAGAGAGTAACCCGACTACCTCGTAATGATGTTATATTGGCGTTGTCCTTTTGTCGTATCTCCGGCAGGTTGGAGTATGACGGAGGTTTAACAACTACTTCAATGCTGCTTATAACAGGTTTCTCTATAACCGTAACTTTGTACAACTCACTCGTAACATCTTCGGCTACCACAAAATATTCAAAAGAGTTCCGCACGCCTGAAACAGTATAAAAATACTTTCCGGAAGAATCGGCAGCAAGAGTTTCATACTTAGATTCAGTTTCTTCCTGAGACTTTGTTGCAATTTTAAGCCGTGCAGGCACTGCCCCATTAACTTTTACCGATATCGTTAAGTCATCCCCTTTTGTAAGTTGGGCATTGCCGGGATATATTTCAAACGAAAATTTGGACGGCGATTTAAATTCTTTGTTAAAGTTTAATAGCCGGTTACCGGCTAAACGTAAATTATTTGAAAAACCAAAAGACGCCGCACAGGCAATAACAACAAGCGTAAAATAAATCAATAGCTCTTTTGATTTTTTAAAACTAACTATCGACTCAAAACGAATATCTTTTGCACGCATATAAACATTTTTAAACGCAGCATTTATCAACTCGGTAGAATATGCCTCTTGTTTTTTATCATTAGCAACAAGCTGCATTGCATTTAGTAAATTATCTTTTACCGCCGGAAAATTATCTCCAACTTTTGCAGCGGCAGAATAATAATCGGGTTTGCGGAAAACATTAAAATATTTTAAGATGGGGAGAAGAACGAATAAAATTAATCCCGCAAAAAAGAAAAGGATAAATAACAAAACAGCGACAGTTCTAAATAAAGAAGAAAAATGAAAAATCGATTCGAGCAGCGCAAGCGAAGTTACCGCTGCAATAGTAATTAGCAGCGATGCTTGCAAACCGATAGATGCGATAAATGCATATTCTTTTTTGTAAAGCTTTTCAAGCTTTGCAATTATTTCTTCGTAAAACTTTTTTTCTTCCATCTGCCTTTATTGAGTTAACGACCACAACACAATGTTTGCTCCGAATCGAAGCGCTTCCTGTCTTTTTTCTTCCGGGTCTTTATGGACATCGGGATCAACCCATCCATCGCTCGGGTTTGACTCAAATGTATAATATACAGCTAACCTTTCATTAACAAATATTCCAAATCCCAGCGGCGGTTTATCGTCATGCTTGTGAGTCTTAGGCGGACCCGCTGGGAAATTAAACAGCACGTTGTAGAGACCATAATTATAGGGCAGCTCAACAAAGTCTTTTCCTGGAAATACTTTTTTCATCTCGCGACGTATAGCAATATTAAGTCCGTAATCATCATCAATATACAGAAACCCACCGTTCTCAAGATATTTTCTCAAGCGTGCAGCTTCATCATTTGTCAATACAACATTACCGTGACCGGTTATAAATAAAAAAGGATGTGCAAAAATTTCGTCTGATGATATATCAACAAAATTATACTCGGCTTTTACTTTTATATTTGTATTAGTTTCAACAAACTTTAACAAATTAACTTCGGCAGACGGATCATTATACCAGTCGCCGCCGCCGTTATATTTTAACCTTGTTATTGTTACTGCGCCTTCCTGCGCCTGCACAATAACCGAAAACAAAATAATTACAATTAATA
>JAIOIM010000143.1 GCA_019912505.1 Ignavibacteriaceae bacterium | reverse complement strand
GAGAGTAATTTCGGCATCGTCATCAACATCAAAATTATTTTTTAATAAATCGATTATACTTTTAATATATTTAGGTTCGAGCAGCGAAGGAGTGCCGCCTCCGAAAAATAGAGAGGAAAATTTTCGTCCGGAGGAATAAAGCTCCGAATAATATTCAATTTCTTTTTTTACAGCATCTACAAACGGGACGATATTATCCGATGTTATTATCGAATAAAAATCGCAGTAAATACATTTATGGTCGCAGAAGGGAATATGTATATATAATGCTGAATCTTTTATCATCTTAATTTACTTTTATACGGCGGCTAAATTAAAAATAAATCGGATGAGGGTCACTATAAAAAAAGCGGATGTTTTAAACATCCGCTTCTCTTGTTACAGAATAAAATAAATTGAGGGCAGTAAGAGTTTTAGTTCAATCGGTCCATCACTCATCAAATAACATCATCTTAGGCTCCGCCCTCAAAAATAAAATTAGAAACCAAAAACCAAAGCTGCCGATGCAGTGCTGGTCTTTGCAAGTTTATAGTCAATATTCAAATTAACTATTGCAAGACTAAATGCTGCGCCGATAGTAAAACCAACGCCATTGTCTCCTTCAAGATCAAACTTCAAATCGGTTTTTTGATGTCCTGCTGCGGTATCGTATTCATACGCGTATTGTAATGTTGTTGTCGATGATTCGACTGTTAAGCTTGTATAAGGCGTAACCGATATACCTGCACCGAAAGTTTTGCTTGCATAAAGCCCGAATTGATTAGCAGTGCTTGAGAAGATATCGCCAACTTTCATTGTTTGTGTAAAAAATCCCACGCCAACATTAAGTGGCAATGGATTCTTTAGCCATACGCCCGGGTTGTGAACGAAACCGATTCCGAAAAAGCTGAATTTTCCTAAATCACCAAGTGAAATACTCGGGAAAAATCTTAACGAAACATCTGTGCCGTAAAACGTGCCGCCCGTAATCTGAAAAGCAGCCATAGGCAAAACAGACAGATCTTTTAAGAAACCGCTTACGTTGTTTACCGAAAATTTTGTTGCCTTAATCGGCTGCCCGTTTATAACAGTTCCCTGGAATTCAACATTTAGTACTTCACCTTCTTTTCCAAGTATCGTTGGACCGCTCATATTAACCGTCCAGTCAGTATTTAGCAACGTGTTTTTATACGTGCTGTAACTAAAATTTGATGTTGAAATACCGGATGCCGCAAGTATTTGGTCGGCTTGATTAGAGGTAAAACGGAACATACCCGTCGTTTCAAAAGTCTTATCAGCGCTTCCAAAGAATGAACCCATACCGAGGAATTTAATATCGAGATGAAAATCGAATTTTGAATCCGAAGGCGCTTTTGCAACCCAGCCGGTATTTAAGTTAGAGCCGAAGCCTGAAATTATTGGACGGGTATAAGCTGTAACCGCATCTTGAGACATCTCGGAAAAAAGAACACCAAGGTCATCACTCTGAGCGATGAGTGTACCGGATGCAAAAGCAACCAGTAACAAAACAAAAAAGAATCTGAGAGTTTTTTTCATATAGTAGTACCTATTTATTTATTTAATTTATCCGGCTTTGCAAAGACAATGCCAGTTTTATTGATTAAAAATTTACTAAAGATTGATATTTATATATCAAAACTATTTTTTGTTGCTTCGGTACGACATAAGCGTAGGCTTGGAAGTCGCAGCCGGGAGACAAAATTATTTTAAATTCATAAGCTCGCGTGCGCCGTTTAAGCTTGCCTCGGTAATTATCTCGCCGCTCATTAACTTGGCTACTTCATGTACGCGCTGCTCGCCGGTTAACTTATCTATATGGCTTACAACCCTATCATCAACATTGCTTTTCTCAACCATAAAATGAATATCCGCCAGCCCTGCAATTTGTGGGAGGTGTGTTATTGCAATTATCTGGTGATATGATGCAAGTGCTTTTAATGCGTGTCCTACTTTTTGAGCAACACGTCCGCTTACCCCGGTATCAATTTCATCAAAAATTAAAAGAGGAAGTTTGTCGTTTTTTGCTAATATCGTTTTTAACGAAAGCATTATCCGAGAAACCTCGCCGCCGGAGGCAACCTTTGCAAGCGGTTTTGTTTCCTCCCCGATATTTGTCGATATAAAAAATTCAACGTCATCAAAACCGCTGCTGCCGTAGGTGTAGTTTTTATCTTTTACGATGATAAAATGCTGCCCGGTTTTATCTGCCGGGATATTCAAAATCTTTACTTCAAACAGGGCATCCGGTATGCCGAGATCAGCAAGCACTTCTTTAACCTCACGAGAAATTATTTTAGCCGTTTCTTTTCTTTTGTGTGAAAGTTTTTCGGCAGCTTTGCCGCAATTTATTTTTAGTTGAAGAATTTCATTTTCAATATTATTTATAGTGCCTGCGTAATTTGACGCAATCTCAAATTCATCACCTATTTTTTTTCTGTATTCAATAATTTTTGTAATTGAACCGCCGTATTTTTTTTTGAGAAGATTTAACACCCCAAGTCTTTGGCGCATTTCTTCAAGATTTTGAGGGTCGAGGTCAATTTTGGAATTATAACCCCGGATAAAATCGGCAATATCATTAAGCAGCGTTAAAGCTGTGGTGCATTCCGCTGATGTTTCATTGAATGTTTTATCAATCTTTAGAAGTGTTTCAATTTCGTTTTTGATTTTTACAAGCGAGTCGTACACAGAAGTTTCAGAATCGTACAGCGTCTGGTAGATGTTTGTTGTGGACTCTAACAACTTCTCAGCGTTTTCAAGAATATTCAGTTCTTCAATCAGCCTTTGTTCCTCCCCCTCTTCGGGTGATACAGCGTCAATCTCCTTGATCTGGAAAGAATAAAGTTCTTTTTTTTCTTTTAATGAAAGTTCTTTTGCCCTTAGTTCTTTAAGCTCATTCAGTTTTTTATTTAGCTCGGTGTAATATGTTTTGTATTCGTCAAGCAGGTTTGCCACGGCACCGAATTCGTCGAGAAATTCTATGTGCATTTCCGTGCGCAGTAATGATTGGTGCTCATGCTGTCCGTGCAAATCGACCAAAAAATTTCCGATTTCCTTTACAAGATTAAGAGGCACAGGAGTATCGTTTATAAAACATCGGTTTGCACCTTTTAACGAAATTTCTCTTCTTACAATCAACTCGGGGAAAAACTCAACATCATTTTCGCTTAGAAGGGCTTCAACTTTTTTATTTGCCGAGGCTTCAAATATTCCCTCAACAACAGACTTTACGGCACCCTTCCTAATCACTTCGGTAGATGCGCGTTCGCCAAGCAGCAGACTCATCGCGTCTATCAAAATTGATTTGCCTGCGCCGGTCTCGCCTGTAATAATATTCAAACCCTGCCCGAACTGAACATTTATATGTTCAATAAGAGCATAATCTTTTACCTCTAACGATTTTAGCATAAACCTACATTATTTTAACATAAGCTAATTTAGCTTTTTTGAATTGTATTATCAAAGATGATTGATGTTGATAGCTGTTTATTTTATAAAAATTGCCAATTGATTTGCAGATAGGAAAAATGTAAAAAGCACTGTTTAATTGATGAGTCTGGTCTAAAAAGGTTGTAAACGGTTAAAACCGTTTTAGATTCTCTATCTTTTCTCATTAACCCACGACTTAAGTCGTGGGTTAACAACAACCTAATATATACGAAACCGTTTCAACGGTTTACATTTCTATCTCAAATTGAATTGCTGACCTTTTAAGACCAGACTCATTGATAAATGGCTTTGTTGTCCAGACAAAATTTTGTTTTGTTCAATTCGTTCAATTAACAGAGTCACTCCTATTCAACAATTATTCCGTTTTATTCTTTTGATGTAATTTACTAACCGCCATATGAAATGCACATATAGATTTTGCGTCATACAACTCACCGGCGGCAATTAAATTTTCAACTTCATCAAAGGAGTATTCAAATACTTTCATTGTTGCTTCACCCTCTTCGCGGTTATGATTGCCGGGGGTTAAGCCAGTTGCAATATAAAGATGAAGTATTTCTGTACAGAAGCCGGGAGTTGTGGCAATGGCTCCAAGTTTTACAACGCTTGCCGCTTTGTAACCGGTTTCTTCTTCTAATTCTCTAACGGCACATAAGTAAGGGTCTTCGCCTTTTTCAAGTTTGCCCGCCGGCATCTCTAACATATATTTTAGAAAAGGATAACGGTACTGTTTTACAAGTACAATTTTTCCTTCGTTCGTAACTGGTACAACCACCGAACCGCCGGAATGAATTGCAACTTCTCTAATGCCTTTATTCCCGCTGTCGTAAGTTATTTCATCTACCTTAAGATCAAATACTTTCCCTCTAAATAAAACTTCGCTTTTATCTAACGTGTAATTCATTCTTGGCTTTCAAAAAAAATAAGACAGTACAAAGCCTGGCTTATTAAAATAGTTGAAATAGATATTATCCCCGGTAGTTCGAATCGTAATATGGAATTAGTTCGCTGCCGAGATATTTTAATAATGCCGTGATTACACCAAGGTCATCAAGATAACCAATCAATGGAGCAATATCGGGTATCGCATCGATTGGAGAAATGAAATAAACCAATGATGCAACTATTATTGCTTTACGATGCCATGATACGTTATCATCGCGCATATAATTGAACAAAGCCATTATGTCTTTGGCAAAGGAAATTTTTTTGCCGACTTTCTCCAACTTTGTCCAAAGGTTTCCTTCAACGTATTCAATTTTTTGTTCGGTTTCTTTCTGTCCGCCGAAGTCGAGTTCGTCGAAATTCAATTCTTCTTTTTCAAGAATTTCGTTTAGATCTTCATTTTCCATAACTACCTCTTATAATGTTTATCAAACCAATCGTAAACAGTCTGCCACCACAACCGTGAGTTTTGCGGCTTTGTAACAAAATGTGTTTCATCCGGGAAGTATAAAAATTTACTTTCCACACCAAGCCTTTGCAGCGATGTAAAAAGCTGAAAAGCCTGTTCCTCTGGAACTCTAAAATCTTGCGCGCCATGAATAACAAGTATTGGTGTTTTTATATTCTGCACAAATTGGTGCGGCGACCACTTTTTATACAACTCACGGTTTTGCCACGGAGTTCCGCCGTTTTCCCATTCCGGAAACCACAACTCTTCGGTTGTTCCATACATACTTTCAAGATTAAAAACACCATCGTGACAAACGAGCGCGTTAAACCTGTCGGTTTGTGTCGCAAGCCAGTTAATCATGTATCCGCCGTAAGATGCTCCTGCGGCAAATGTATTGTTTTTATCTATAAAAGGGAAATTTGCAACAGCATAATCGTACGCACTCATCAAATCTTCATAAGGTTTTCCGCCCCAATCGCCTGAAATTTCATCGGTAAATTTCTGTCCATAACCGACACTGCCGCGGGGGTTGGGTGCAACAACTACGTAACCGGGCGCAGCAAACATTTGCATATTCCAGCGAAAGTGAAAATCATCCATCCAGTGTCCCTGCGGTCCGCCGTGAATTAAAAACATCATCGGATATTTTTTATTGGGGTCGAAAAAGGGCGGCTTTACTATAATAGATTGTACGTTGGCACCGCCGGCTCCTTTACTCCAAAAAGTTTCTATGGAGTTCATCTCTAAACCTGCAAGACGCTTTTCGTTTAGTTTTGTTATTTGAGTAATATCATTTGTTTCGAGATCCAATTTAAAAATTTCGTGCGGCATATTAGTCCGCTGCTGCTTAAAGAAAAGAGCCTTGCCGTCTTGGGACAATGCAATTGAACTGTTGCCGTGTTCTTCAACTAACGTAGAAACTTTACTTGTTTCGATATCAATATTAAAAATAGATTCATTGACTGTATTTGAGCTTACAAAGTATATCTCCTTTGAGTCATTGCTCCAGATAAATTCGCCGACCGATAGATTAAAATTATTTGTAATATTTTTTACTGAGCCGTCTGCCCGATTGTACAAAATGATGTTTTGTTTGTCCGCCTCAAAACCGGCGCGCTCCATCGAAACAAACGCTATATAATTTCCATCGGGGGAGTAGACAGGCTGATTATCATTTCCTTTACTTACTGAAATTTTATTGTATGATGTCGGCAATCCCTTTTTTACATCTGTAAGGTCGATTATAAAAATATCGTTGTTTGTGCTTGTTGCTAAGACTTCGGATTCGTTCATTGTGAAGGCAACTTCCTGCCCATCGGGAGAAAAGTTGTAATCGTTTCCACTACCAAGGGCAATCGGCGGAACATCGAACTTACTCATCAATGTAATATCTGTAAAATCGTTGTTTTTAAACTCAAAAAGAAAAAGATGGCTGCGTTTATCGCCGCGCCACTCATCCCAGTGACGGTACATCAGCTCGGTGAATATACTTGCTTTTACTTTGCTGCTTTCTTTTTGATCATCGCGCGTTTTGTTGCACTCTTCAGAAACACAATCCGGGTATACGCTGGAAACAAAAAGAATTTTATCGCCGTCATTAGACCATTCAAAACCCGATGCGCCTGTGTATATGTTTGTCAACTGTTTATCACCGGAACCGTCTATATTGCAGGTCCAAATTTGTCCGCCGAGAGAATAAGCAACAGTTTTTCCATCGGGTGAAAATTTTGGCGATGACTCACTTTTTTCACTCTCTTTTAACGGACGGAGATTACTGCCATCGGAGTTTATGAGATAGACGTCTGAGTTTCCTTTATTTAAATCCATACTATAATTTGAAACAGAAAATGCAATTGTGCCGCCGTCAGGGCTTACATCAAATGTCCCGATTCTCTGCATCCCCCAGAGGTCATCATAAGTAATTGCTCTTTTTTCCTGTGCAAAAAGAAAGAGCGGAATTAAAAACAGAATTGCAAATATTTTTTTCATATTATCCTCAATCGTCAATAAGATTTATGAAGTGAAAAATAACGGTTGCGGTATAGAGACGCAAGAAAAAATAAGGGTTATGTTACAAAACAACGGGTGATTTTATATAAGCGGCTAACCAAACATTTTATTTATACTCCCGGTAACAAAACTATTTTCATTTGTTCGCCGATAAATATCCGGCATTCGCCGATTTATTATTTTAAAAACGGTAATGTTTTGTTAGGTTAGCAACAGAAATTAAAACACTTTATTATTGGAGCACATTATGGCACATTCAGACGGAAGCAAAAACAGGTATGTCCTCGGCACACTTTTAATCATTGTCGGAATTATTTTTTTATTGAACACTCTCGATCTCTTTTCGATTCGTGTTTTTTCATTCCAGTTTATTATATTCGCTGTAGGGCTTGTAATGTTAGTTAATGGGCGCAATAAAACACTTGCAGTTATTTTTATGGCATTCGGTGCCTTTCTTATGCTTGATGATTTTTTCCCGAACATACACATTGACGGCAGCTTAATTTTTCCTTCGGCAATTATAGCCCTCGGCATATACATTATCTTCAAACATCGTAATGAAAAAGCAAATGACGAGAGGGTTTTAAGCGGTTTTAGCAGCGATGATTTTTTTGACGACACAAATATTTTCGGCGGCAGCAACAGAATTGTCAACTCGAAAAATTTTAAGGGCGGAAATATCACAGCTATATTCGGCGGCACCGAAATAGATTTAACCCATGCGGAAATTGCAGATGGAACGGCAGTGATTGACGTGCTTACAATGTTCGGCGGCGCTACACTAATTGTTCCTCGCGATTGGAATGTTCAAATAAGCGTTACCCCGATATTCGGCGGTTTTGGTAATAAGATACGCCGCGAACCCGGTGCATCGGTTGATTTATCAAAAACACTTATTATAAAAGGTACCGCAATATTCGGCGGCGGCGAAGTAAAGTCAATGTTTTAATTGGTATATAAATGTATTCCAACCCCATATTAAAAAACAGCAAAAGTATCTATTTATACATTTTTTTTTCTGTCGTAGTAACAGCAGTTTATATATTCTTCCTTCAATTTAGCTCCGGTATTAGTTTTAGTGCGGCACTATTGGATGGACTTGTTTACAACTACTTGCTTTTTGGTATGGGGCTCGGCTTTTGGTATCCGGCTCGTTTTATTTCTATTGAAGATAACTCAATTACTAAAATTGTAATCAGTCATCTTCTTGGCGCTGTGCTTGCAACAGGATTTTGGATTCTAATAGGACACGCTACACTAAACTTTTTATTAGATTACTATAATCTTAACAGCTTTGAAACAAACAATATGCTTGCGTGGCGGTCATTGATAGGCGCTATGTTTTATTTTCTTATTGTTTCTTTTTATTATATGACAATTTATTATGTCGGTTACCGCGAAAGAGAAATAGAGGAAACCGTACTGAAAAATTTAATTACCCAGGCGGAGTTAAAATCGTTAAAGTTTCAAATTAACCCCCATTTTATTTTTAACAGCTTAAACTCTATGAGTGCGTTAACATCAATAGACCCTGAACGCGCAAGAAGTATGATATTAAAACTCGCTGATTTTTTACGCTACACACTTGCTAATAGCGATAAACAAAAAAATAAACTGCGCGAAGAACTTGCAAACATAAAACTATACCTCGATATTGAAAAAATTAGATTTGAGGATAAGTTTGAGTTTAAAGAAGAGTTGGATGATGTTTGTCTCGACCACCCTGTACCGAATATGATACTACAACCATTATTTGAAAACGCAATTAAGCATGCGGTTTATGAAGCAATAGAACCGGTAACGCTTACATTAAAATGTGCGCCCGTGGATGAGTTTTTAAAAATAACGCTCGAAAATAATTTTGAAGAAACCGGATTAAAGAAAAAAGGAGCAGGCATAGGATTAAAAAATATAAGCGACCGACTGGCACTAATTTACGGTACTTCAAATCTTATGAAGATTGAAACAACGGATAATATATTCCGGATTGTTTTATTTATTCCGCGTTAATAATTACAGAGCTTTGTTTTAGCATCACCAAATAAAAAATAACCAACCATGCGAGAAAAATTTAAATTGTGCTTATATTAGCGGTAAAATAAAAATAGTATTGATTACACTATGCCGGAAAATATAAATACAATTATAATTGACGATGAAAAACTCGGACGTGAGATAGTAAAAAATTATTTAAGCAGCTATCCCGGAGTATATATCTCAGCCGAGTGTTCAAACGGTTTTGAGGGACTGAAAAAAATAAGCGAGCTCAAGCCCGATCTCATTTTTCTTGATATTCAAATGCCGAAAATTACAGGCTTTGAAATGCTCGAGCTTATAGATGAACCGCCTGTAATTATTTTTACTACAGCTTACGATCAGTTTGCTTTAAGGGCTTTTGAGGTTAACGCCGCCGACTATCTTCTCAAACCATTTTCAAAGGAAAGATTTGACGAAGCATTAAAGAAAGCACTTATACATCTAAAAGATAAAACAGCGCAATCATCACTCGTAAAAAACTTAATTGCAGAAAAAGAAAAACAAAATGAATACCTTGAACGGATAGTTATAAAAGACGGTTCAAAAATATTTATTACACCGGTTGAAGCGGTACGCTATATTGAGGCTCAGGACGACTACGTTAAAATATTTTCCAACGAGGGAAATCATTTAAAACAAAAAACAATGAAATATTTTGAAACTCATCTAAACCCCGATGATTTTATCCGCATACACCGCTCCTATATTGCTGCCGTAATCAGTATAAAAAATTTAGAATTGTTTGAGAAAGAAACCTACCGCGTTACATTAAAGGACGGAACCCAGCTGCCTGTTAGTAAAAGCGGTTACGATAAACTAAAAGAATTATTGCACTGAGAAAAGTAATCTTATGAATGTTTTTATTTGATTTATTATTACACCGCCACACATTTTAAACTAAAACACTGCATATGCCAGATGAATTGTACATTATACATTGTACATTGTACATTCTTCTGTCTTGCTTAAGTTGGAAAGTGACCTTTATTAAATTTGAGTAGGTATATATAAATTTAATTGGAGTCAAAAAAATATCCAAAAAACAATAATCATCTTTTTCTTTGAATCTTCATCAGGTTATCCTTAATTTTGAGGCTCAAAATTGTCAATTTAATAGTGAGAGATTTTAATGATAACAGCCTTTCTTCCATTCGAAGGAATTGAGTATACACTCCAACTTGCCCGCACACTCAGCAATTCCCCCTTTGTAAAAAAAGTTTATCTCCTTTCCCAATCGGGTAAAGAGAATGACAAATTTGAAACTATAAAAGTTGAAAATTTATTCGGCACAAAAACTTTTGAATTAATAACCGAAAAAAGTGAAACGGATTTTGTCCTCTTATTAACCGAAGAAACGATGATTGATTTCGGGCAATTTGCAATTGAAAGATTTTTAAACATTGCAAAAATGACCGGCGCCGGAATGGTTTATTCAGATTTTTACGATATGAAAAATGATGAAAGAACAATCCACCCGGTTATCGACTGCCAGCACGGCAGTGTGCGCGATGATTTTCAATTCGGTCCGGTTGTTTTGATAAAAAAAGAAACATTAAAAAAAGCTGTTGATGAAAAAGGGGGCGACTATAAATTTGCAGGTTTTTATGATGCTCGTTTGGGAATTATGCGCCACGCGCAGTTGATACGCGTACCCGAATATCTTTATTCATCTGTACAGATGGACACGCGCAAATCGGGCGAAAAACTTTTTGATTACGTAAACCCGCGCAACCGCGAAGTACAGATTGAAATGGAAAAAGCTGTTACCGAACATCTAAAAAAAATAGGCGCATACCTCAAACCTAAATTTGACGAAGTTGATTTATCCGAACATATATTTGAGTTCGAAGCATCGGTCATCATACCAGTTAGGGACAGAGCAAAAACAATTACCGATGCCGTAAATTCGGTGCTGCTTCAAAAAACAGATTTTCCTTTTAATCTTATTGTTGTTGATAATTATTCAACAGACGGCACTACAGAAATATTAAAAGAGTATGCAGAAAAAAATGATAAAGTAATTCATGTAATTCCGGAAAGAAATGACCTTGGTATTGGCGGCTGCTGGAACGAAGGCGCTCATCACCCAAAGTGCGGACGATTCGCAATTCAATTAGACAGTGATGATATTTACCAAGATGAAACCACAATTCAGCGTGTAGTTGATTTATTCCGTAAAGAAAAATGTGCAATGGTTGTTGGCAGTTATATGCTTACTGATTTCCAATTAAATAGATTACCTCCCGGACTTATTGATCATAAAGAATGGACGCCGGATAACGGTCGGAACAATGCACTGCGTATAAACGGACTCGGTGCGCCGAGGGCATTTTATACACCGGTTTTGCGTGATATAAAAATTCCGAATGTTAGTTATGGCGAAGATTACGCTCTTGGTATTGCAATAAGCCGCAACTACCAGATAGGCAGGATTTACGAGCCAATTTATGTTTGCCGGAGATGGGAAGGTAACTCGGACGCCGCGCTTTCAATTGAAAAACAAAACGCGCACAATGTTTACAAAGATAGAATACGTACATTTGAAATTCTTGCGCGTCAAATAAAAAATGCTGAGAAATAGTTCATACACTTTAGCGCGATATTTTTTGCAATGAAAAAACTAAGAAACTCACCCTAAATCCCTCTCTTAAAAAGAGAGGGACTTTTAAATACTTCAAAGCAGCTTGGCTTGTTACAGACGCGCTGGTATTAAGTTTTATCATTGCAATCAAATTTTACAACTGGGCTTTAAATTGGCAGCTCTAACATTCAGCATAAACTAATTCACTAATTGTACATTATACATTATACATTGTACATTATACATTGTACATTATTCCCGGAGTTCTTTTGTCGGAAGAAAAATATTTTAACAACAAAGAATGCGCACAATTTATAAGCGTGCGCAACTATGGCTCGGTAGCAAAAGTGTTGTTGGAAAGCCAGAAGAAAACATGGCAGCAGCTTGCAGAGGGTTACAAATCATTAAGCACTGTGCAGGTAAAAACATTTTACTTCGACGGATTTAGGATAAAAGCACAGTTTAATCCGGGCAGAATCATATCAAGTTCCGCAAAGGTTGACTCTGCATCGATAAAAGAAAGAAAATGTTTTTTATGTCCGCAAAATCTTCCAGCCGAGCAAAAAGGAATTCCATATAACGACAGCTATTTGATACTTGCAAACCCGTTCCCTATTTTCCCCGAGCATTTTACTGTTCCCAATGTAAACCACACGCCGCAGAAAATTGATGGGAACATCGGCGGGCTGCTTAAACTGACGCAAGATATATCAAGCAATTATATGGCTTTTTATAACGGACCAAAATGCGGAGCATCGGCACCCGATCATTTTCATTTTCAGGCGGGTAATAAAAACTTTATGCCTATCGGCGATGATTTTCAACAACTGAAAAACGAATACGGCGAAATATTAAGCGAAGATGAAGATTTTATTTTAACCGCTGTAGATGACGGTTTGCGGAAATTTATTTCGATGGAATCGTTTGATTATTCTCTGCTTGTTGATCTGTTCGATAAGTTTTATAAAATTTATTCGCTGCTTGTAAATTCGGGGGAAGAACCGATGATGAATGTTCTTTCCTATTACGAAGCCGATTACGGCTGGCGGCTGTTGATTTTTTTAAGAAACAAACACCGCTCATCGCATTACTTTGCGGAGGGGAAAAATAATATTTTGTTAAGCGCAGCTTCTGTAGATCTTGGCGGAGTGTCTATTTTACCGCTTGAAAAAGATTTCGATAAAATTTCTAAGGAGCTGCTTACCGAAGTGTTTAAAGAAATTTCAATAAGCGATGAGTTTTTTAAGATGATAAAAGAAAAAATGACTTCGGCGATTTAGTTTTATCTTTGGCAAACTGGAGTAACCACTGAGCCACATAATATTCATTTATCGTTTGCCGCAAATGAATATTATGTGTCAACTAATTTATAACTATTTTTAATCTTTAGTCTGTAAGTTAGACGGAGTTTGAGGGGTTGAAAGTAATTGTTCGAATAATTCCCAACGCCTGTCAGCGTTTTCCACAGTGCCGCCATTTCTTTCAATATAATTTTTTACAATATCCTGACCGAGATTATAATTAATCACATAACTTCTGTACTTATCAATAAACTGTAAACTTTTTTCCGACTGCTCTGCTGTTCGCAGCGCAAATTTTTGAAGCCATCGTTTTGTTTCTTCGCGCGTCCAGTTACCATCGATATATTTACGTGCAGCGTGGTTGCTTGTGTAACTTAAACCGTGGAGAAGATCGAGAACTTTATAATATTTTTCCACTTTTGATGTATCCAAACCCGCAAGTGGAAAAAGAACTTCTTTCTCAAATTTTATTCTGCTCTCGCCGGGGAACGCAACTTCAATTCCGTAGTTGGCGCTGCCTTCGGCAAGTAAACTTTGCGGACTAAAAAGCGGATACACCGAAAACTCCATCCACCCGTTTTCTTTAACCATCTTTTTTTCAAGAAGCGAGTTATACACATGATGACCGGGGTAACCTTCGTGTGCGGCAAGATCAACGGCGCGG
>JAIOIM010000142.1 GCA_019912505.1 Ignavibacteriaceae bacterium | reverse complement strand
CCTTGATAATACTTTACGCGTGTATAGGGGATGATTGAGATTTCATCTTTTGAAATAAAATTTACGGCGGCAGCCCGGTTATATGGTCCGTATAAAAACGCTCGCGGCGAGGGAACAATCTCAACAGAATCTATATTCTCGGCTTGAACACTATTTAAATCCATAAACCAGTTTAGCCGGTTGTTATCAAAAATTCCGTCTTTAAAATATGAAGTGCCGTAATTGGAAACTCCGTACAGGTACAACTCATCGGGATAACCTAACAATCCATGGTCGTTTAAAAATGATAACGGAAAAAGTTTGAATAAATTTTCAGTATACCTATAATCTGTTTTTAATATTTCATCCCGCAAAATAAAAGTGCTGTTTACAGAAAGTGGCTCTTGGTATAGCGGGGTGAGGGTATCAACCTTTACGACAGAGATATTACTAATACTGTCGGCTGCAGTAGTATCGGTAATTGAAGAATCACTTTTTTGTATCAGCAGCGAATCACTTCCGACAGAGAGAGAATCTACTTTTATACTTAAAGTATCCTGTGCATAAAGCGAAGGGACTATTAAAAATATTAAAATGAAAATTATTATTTGCTTCATTCGGGTAAAGAAAAAAAATTAAATAAACATATTGATAAATTTACAAATAAAGTTGAACTCATTGAAAGGGGCAAACAATTTTAGCAAAGTCCCTACTTATGCGCTCGAGAGTGTTCTGTATTCAATTTAATACCATTATTGGGGGATAAAAAGACGTTTTACTAAACTATTTTTCATTTTATTTGTAAAACATATTTCATTTATAAAAAATTATTTTTATTTTGATACTGAAAGATAAATTAAACAACTATTTAATGAGGTTCGATTATGGCAGCAGCTAAACCAATGACAAAAGCACAGATTGTTGATCACCTTGCAAAGAAGACTGACACAACAAAAAAACTTGCTACACAATTTTTAACAGAACTAACAGACCTCGCACACAAGGAAGCAAAAAAATCTTTTACGCTTCCCGGGCTAGGAAAATTAGTTGTTGTTAACCGTAAAAAAAGAATGGGTAGAAATCCCTCTACAGGCGAATCAATGGTTATTCCGGCAAAGAGAGTATTAAAATTCAGAATTGCCAAAGCAGCCAAAGACGCAATTTTAC
>JAIOIM010000141.1 GCA_019912505.1 Ignavibacteriaceae bacterium | reverse complement strand
ATATTATCCTCAATTAAAATTGTCTTTCGTAATCGACTTTTACGGGTGTTTTTGGTTCCCGTTTTTCCCAGTAAGTTTCAGATTTAATTTTTCTAAGTTTTAGAAAATCTTTACCTACTAACCGTGCAATTAAACCGGTTGGCGTAATTACAAGATAAAACAAAATTGTAAGTATTACCCTCGTCATAACCCAGCCGAGTAGTATAGCAATTATCATCCAGACTTTATTAAGCGGCTTTAGCATTTCCGGTATTGCCAGACCAATGGATGCAAGTAGCAAGCCGGGTGCGAGGAAATAGAAATAACTCTGCTTACCGTAAAGGTAAAGAACAATTGCAATAATAACGAGCACCGCACCAATTGTCAGTCCGAATTTCTTTAAATCTTCAGGGGATTCTTTTATTTGTTTTAATTCTTCTTTAATCATAATTAGTCAAGCTCAAATTCTTTCTTCCAACCGCTGTCATCTCTCAATGGTTTTTGTTTTTCTTTACTCAAAAGAAAATTTCCAAGAACAAGATAATCGATATCCGTTCTCATAAAACATCTGTATGCGTCTTCTGGTGTGCACACAATTGGTTCGCCGCGTACGTTAAAGGATGTGTTGATTATAACTCCGCAACCTGTATCCTTCTCAAACTGCTCAATAAGTTTATGATACATCGGGTTTGTTTCTTTATGTACTGTTTGCACGCGTGCCGAATAATCTACATGAGTTATTGCAGGTATATCGGAACGCACCACATTTAATTTATCAATTCCCCACAACTTGTTCTGGTCATCATCCATTTTAAGCTGTCGTTCTTTTTTTACATCCGCAACGAGCAGCATGTAAGGGCTGTCGCAATCCATCTCGAAATACTCATTAACTTTTTCAGCAAGTACGCTTGGGGCAAATGGTCTGAAGCTTTCACGAAATTTTATCTTTAAATTCATAATGCTTTGCATTTTTGAAGACCGGGCATCGCCTATAATTGAACGCGAACCTAAAGCACGCGGACCGAATTCCATCCGACCGTTAAACCAGCCAATAACTTTTTCGTCCGCTATTTCTTTTGATACTCTTTTTATTAAATCTTCTTCAGAAAGATAATCATAAGCAAAATTATTTTTCTCTAAATAGTGTTTTATTTCATCATCGCTAAAAACAGGACCGAGGTATGAGCCGCTTTGTGAATCGGATTTATTGTCGGCAATTCTTTCGTTGCCGAGATATGAATACCAAACGGATAACGCCGCGCCGAGTGCCCCCCCGGCATCTCCCGAAGCCGGTTGTATCCAAATATTTTCAAAAGGTCCTTCGCTCAGCAGTCTGCCGTTAGCCACACAATTAAGCGCAACACCTCCGGCAAGTGCAATATTTTTTAACCCGGTCTCTTTATAAACATGGTTTCCCATTTTTAAAACAATTTCTTCAGTTACATCTTGCAGCGAACGTGCAATATCCATTTCCTTCTGTGTAAGTTTTGATTCAGGTTTGCGCGGCGGACCGCCGAATAATTTATGAAACTTATCGTTCGTCATCGTTAAACCTGCGCAGTAGTTAAAGTAGTCCATGTTCATCCGAAAAGAGCCGTCATCTTTGACGTTAATAATATGTTTATAAATAATATCTTTATACTTAGGCTCACCGTAAGGAGCAAGACCCATCACTTTGTATTCGCCGGAGTTTACTTTAAAACCTGTGTAATAAGTTAACGCACTGTAAAGGAGTCCGAGTGAATTGGGGAATTTTATATCAGCAAGAATTTCTATTTTGTTACCGCGCCCCATGCCGTAACTTGTGGTTGTCCATTCTCCCACGCCATCCATTGTTAAAATAGCTGCTTCATTAAATGGTGAAGGGAAGAATGCCGAAGCCGCATGCGACTCATGATGTTCCGGGAAAAGAATAACGCCCTCAAATTCTAATTCTTTTTTTATAAACTCTTTCATCCAGAGTTTTTCTTTTATCCAGAGAGGCATTGCTTTTATAAATGATTTTATCCCTATCGGGGCATAAGCTAAATAAGTTTCAAGCAGACGTTCAAATTTCAAAAATGGTTTGTCGTAAAAAGCAACAAAGTCAAGCATTGCTCCGGAGATACCCGCTTCATCTAAACAGTACTTAATAGCCTGCGTGGGAAAGTTATGATCGTGTTTCTTTCGAGTAAAGCGTTCTTCCTGTGCTGCGGCTATAATTTTACCGTCTTTTATAAGCGCCGCGGCGCTGTCGTGGTAAAATGCGGATATTCCTAAAATATACATCGGCTTCTTTGTCATTGAATTATAGATTGACTTCTGATATACGGTTCAATCCACTCGGTGTTTGGGGCAGACAACGGCACCGCAGTTATTTTGCCGCCGAACCCGAGGAAACGCATGCCGCATGAGTTGATGTTTGTTACTTCGATCGATTCAAGTAAATTCAGATCAACAGCAAATCCATATTTCCGGGCAAGTGTTACCGTAAAACGAACCATCTTTGCTTTTACTTTTTCGAGCGCGAGTTTTCTTGTAATCTCCGCTTTCTTTTTTTCAAAAGGTTCTGGCATAACAACTTTTTTATCAACCTTTTCTTTTAGTTTGAAAATAGAGTAACCTTCCTTTAATTTCACCGGACCGTACAATTCACCAATTTCCATTTTGGCGGCAATTTCCCCGATCTCGCCAAGACTGTCAACACTTACCAATCCCCATTCGCCATTAGTTTTTTTTGTGGCTTTGCGGATTGAAAACTGTTCCGCAAGTTTATAAATATCTTCACCGGCATTTAACTTATTCAAAACTTCCTGCGAGGTTTCGGCATCGGCGGTTAATACTTCAATTATATTAACCATCGGTATGTATTCATCTTTTTTATTTGTTCTATTGTATTCTGCAATTACCTCTCTTTGGGTTACCTCTACAGAATCAATAAACTGATTTTGCAGTACCTGTGTTAAGTAGTTCTCTTTCCAAATAGCAACTTCTTTTTGAACCACCGGGAGGAATTGAAGTCCACGTTTATAACCTTCTCTTGCAAGCAATTCTTGTTCAACCATGTTTTTAAATCGGTAATCTAAAGCGGCAGCAACATTATTTAATGTTAGCTTCTCAATGCTGAAACCGTCAAACGCTAAAAGTCGGATTGTTTTTTTTGTAGATAATGGATTTTCATCGAAAAGCAGAAAGGGAAGTAGAAGCGTATCTTTGCCGAGAGATTCTTCAACCTTTAAAACATCTTCGGCTAAAAAATAAACCGGTGTGGTGTCGTTTATGGCAAAATTATTCTTTTTATCTAAAAGTGTTTTGTAAATATTTGTTGTTATTGATTTGAAGATTTTCGAATCAACTTCCACTTTTTTGTTTTTGAAAAACTCAGAGTAAAACTCGTAATAAAGTTCCTTTGTTTTTCTTGCCTCAATAATTTTTTTCGCTTTTTTGTTGACTGCTTCTTTATCTTTATCATCCAACATGAGTGTCTGAATTGTATTTCTCAAAATAAATATGTACCAGCCATCGGGAGTAAAAATTGGAGATGTATATTGCCCTATTGAAAGATTGTAAAGTGAGTCTTCAACCGCACCGTCCATTTTTCCGAATTCAATTTCAACAGGTTCTTTTTGTTCATCTTTTTCTGGGCTTTCTGCTAAGATTGAATCGAAAGGTATACCCTGCTGCAAAAACTTATATATACTAAATATTTCATCTTTGTCTTCACTGAAAAGGAAATTTACTTTCAGTTTAGTCAACTCACGAATAAATCCTTCAGCCATTTCATCGGGCGTTATAACAATCTTATCTTTTATTTCCTGTTTGTACAACTCATCCCTAACAAACATCTTTTCGAATGCTTCTGTAGTAAAGGATATTACCGAGGTTGTATCCAATCCTCTTTTTTCTGCTTCAACTGCCCAAAGTTTCTCGGCAATTAAAGAATACAAAAATTCAATTTTTTTTGATTCCGTGTTTCCTTTTCGATGCTTTCCGAATATCGGTGTAAGTTCGTAACGCTGCTGAAACTCTTCCGCTGTAATTGTCATATCGCCAATCTTTGCTACGGCTTTATCCATAATATTTTGTGCTTCTACAAAAGTGAAAGCAGAAATAAATAAAA
>JAIOIM010000140.1 GCA_019912505.1 Ignavibacteriaceae bacterium | reverse complement strand
ATAAGTTGTATAGTCATATATAAAATCATATTTGTTATTATATTCTTCGGGCAAAAGAAAAATATCGTTGACAAGAATTTTCAAATCTACATTTTCTTTTTCTGCCGTCTGTTTTGTATACTCAGCAGCCTTTTTTGAAATATCTATTGCGGTTACTGAAAATCCATTTTTAGCAGCTTCCACAGCATCATATCCTTTACCGCTCCCGACCACCAAAATATCGCCTTTATCTTCACCAAAAACAATTGTATTCTTCAACAGTTCAATAAAAGCAGGCGTGGTGCTTTTCATATCCCAGTTGGCTTTGTTATTTTTATATTGATCGTCCCAAAATTCGGGAGTATCTACACTAAATTGCATAAATTATAGTAAAATTTAATAGTTGAATTTTAATTTATCAGAATTAACTTTGTATAAAAAAAAATTGATATTATGAGAAAACTAATTTTAGCGGCAATATTACTAATTCCGTTTCTAAATGTAAAACCTCAGGGCATCGGCGAACTTGCACCGGAAAAAGAGCCTGGTGAGTTCCCGGGTCATGCCTTCGGTATGGATTTGATGTTTAGTGAAGGCGGTTTTGGTTTAGGTGGATTTTTTAGACATCAATTAAATGATAAATTTACTTTTTTCACCGACATATCGATTGCAGAATCGAAGGATGAAAAAGAGGTTGAATACATCGAACCTTATTACCCCTATCAAACCTATACACGTGGAAAACAAAATCGAGTTTTTTTAGTACCTTTAACCATCGGTGTTCAGTACCGCCTATTCCGAAAAATTATTTATGAAAACTTACGCCCCTATATTTCAGCCGGTGCGGGACCTGCCATTGTAGTTACAACGCCATACGATAAAGAATTTTTCAGTTCGTTCGGTAAAGCTCAGGCACATTATGCAGTTGGCGGTTATGTCGGCTTCGGGGCAAATTTTGGTCTCGATAAATCTAGCTTAGTCGGATTGAGTTTTCGGTATTACATAATTACCTTCTTTAATGATGGCGTTGAAAGTCTGAAGGGAAGGAATCAAAAAACATTAGGAGGTTTTGCAATTGCTTTAAACATCGGGTTGATGTACTAATTTTTTTATGAGGGGCTGTTTCAAAAGTGCCATTTCTCGAGCATTGAGCAAGTCGATTTGCAAATCAAAAATCTTCGCTTTTATTTTGCCGAAACAGTAACATTGATGCACTCGGTGCTGTGCAGGCTCAGTTGCCAATCATCTTTACTTTTTAGAGAGCCCGCACAAAGTTCTTTTCAATCTTTCCATTTTATAGTGCAGCCGATTGTAAAAGTTTCCGGTACAGAAACTTCTTCATCGTTCAGCACTTCTTCAATTGCTTCTTTAAGATAACGACTTTTTACATTTTCAGCTTCCTGCCAGTTATCATCTATCTTACCATGAAATGCCAATTTTCTTTCTTGGTTGAATAAAAACACTTCCGGAGTATGTGTAGCATCAAAAGCTTTGGCAATCGATTGGTCTTCATCATATAAATAGGGAAAGTTAAATTGTTGTTCTGCGGCTCTTTTTTTCATCATCTCAAAAGAATCTTCGGGATAATTAACCGCATCGTTTGAACTGATGGCAACTATAGCAATATCTTCCGCAAAAATTCGCTGCAGCTCAATTATTCTTTTTTCATAAGTTTGAACGTACGGACAGTGGTTGCAACTGAAAATTATTATCAAAACTTTTTTATCGCTAAACATTTCAGGAGAATAAACTTTTTCATCCACCGATTTTAACGAAAACGGCGGCAGCGCAGAACTTATTTTTAATGTTTTTGTTGACACTTCAGTTCTCTTTCTTTTGCATTAGTCTTTATAAGTGAATAAATTAGCCATTAAAAATAATGGATATAAAATGTTAAAATTTTTACCACTTGTATTATTACTGTTAACAGAATTTAGTATGACGCAAAACTTCGGCTTAGCTTCCCGGTTATATAACGATTACGAATCTTTTAAGGAAAACTCAATAACCAACCGGCGTTTTAAGCATGCCGATATTTTTCCGCTAATAGAACAATTAAAAGATAATAAATTATTTAAAGTCGAAAAAGTTGGCGAATCAGGTGAAGGAAGAAATATTTATTTAATCTCGGTTGGTACAGGGACAAAAAAAATATTTTTATGGTCGCAAATGCATGGGGACGAAT
>JAIOIM010000139.1 GCA_019912505.1 Ignavibacteriaceae bacterium | reverse complement strand
CCATTCACCTCATTGTACATTATTCCTTGTACATTGCACATTATTCCTTGTACATTGTACATTCCTTACGCAGTCGTTGCGTTATGAAAAACCGACTGAACATCTTCATCGTCCTCAAGAGCATCGATAAGTATAATAAGCTCGTTAAACTGCTCTTCGGTTAATTCTTTATAATTAGTGGGCACGTGTTGAAACTCAGAACTGTTTATTTCGATATTTTTTTCGTCAAAAGCTTTCTGCATAGTGCCGAAATCTTCAAAGGCTGTATAGATATAAATAAAGTCATCTTCAACAGTCATTTCTTCAAGACCAAAATCGATCAACTCAAGTTCAAATTCTTCCGGGTCATTTACTAAACTCCTTTCAATTTTGAAAAAAGCTTTGTGCTCAAACATAAATGAAATACTACCTGAGTTGCCGAGATTTCCATCATATTTTCTAAACAGATGACGCACATTTGCAACCGATCTATTGGGATTATCTGTTGCACACTCAACAATAATGGCTACACCGTAAGGTCCGTAACCTTCATAATTTATTTCGCTGTAACCGGAAGTATCCTTTGATGAAGCGCGTTTTATTGCTGCGTCAATTCGATCTTTCGGCATATTAACGCTTTTTGCGTTTTGAATTCCGATACGCAGACGCGTGTTTGTTTTTGGGTCTACTCCTCCGGCTTTTACGGCAATTTCAATTTCTTTACGAATCCGGTTAAAAGCTTGCGACATTTTTGCAAACCGCGCAAACATTCTGTGTTTTCTTTTCTCAAAAATACGTCCCATAAGATCAATCATTTATTAAAAAAATATCAGCAAATATAAACTTTTTCCATTAAAGTAGCTTTACCAATTATTAGAGCTTGAAAGATTTAATTCTCTTCCTCTTTCCCTTGTCCCTCTTCGCTTTCCCTTTCTTAAATTAATGGTTAACTTTTAGACACTAAAAACTTTAAATATGGCATAAAATAATGGACACAAAACAAGTATCGAATTTCTTAAAAAATATTGAATTATTTCAGGATTTAAATGACGCAGAAAGAGAAAATATTTCAGTTTATTTTGGAATCCAAAACTACAATAAAGACTCTCTGTTGTTCGTCGAAAACAACCCGCGCAAAAGCCTCTACATTGTAATGGACGGCGAAATAGAATTATTTAAGAAAACACCTTTTGGTGAAGAAAAACGGCTAACAATTTTTAACAAACTCGATTTTATAGGGGAAGGCGCATTTATTGACGACTCACCTCACTCCACTTCGGCAAGGGCAACATTAAATTCAACTATACTCATTCTAACAAGAGAAAAATTTTTAGAATTAGAAAAGCAAGATTCGCAGATAACTTTAAAAATTTTCTCCCGTATGTCAAAGGTTATTTTTCGAAGAATGCAATTTGCAAATACACGCATAATCAACCACGCAGCTCAATATCAATCAGGAAGAATAAGAAACGAGCACGATTTACTCGGGGACAGAGAAATTCCGTTTGAAGTTTATTATGGCGTACAAACACTTCGTGCCCTCGAGAATTTTAATATAAGCGGCGTAGCTTTGTCTTTTTACCCAATGCTAATTGAAGCTTTAGCACTTGTAAAAATGGCTGCCGCAAAAGCAAATTATGATCTTGGGCTTTTATCCAAACCAATAACCGATGCAATTGTTCAAGCATGCCAGGAAATAATTGCCGGAAAATACCACGGACATTTTGTGGTGGACATGATTCAAGGCGGCGCCGGGACATCAACAAACATGAACGCGAATGAAGTAATTGCCAACCGCGCACTTGAAATACTCGGTTATGAAAAAGGGGAATACAAATATTGCCACCCTAACAATCATGTAAATCTTTCACAGTCTACAAATGATGCTTATCCTACCTCGGTAAAAATTGCCCTTATAAAGAGTAATAAAAAACTCATTGAAGTATTAAAGACGTTGATTGATTCATTCAGAAAAAAAGCAATTGAGTTTTCGAGCGTTATTAAAATGGGAAGAACGCAGTTGCAGGATGCTGTGCCAATGACCCTCGGGCAGGAGTTTGAAGCATACGCCGTTACACTTGGGGAAGAAATTGAGCGTCTTGAGCAAAACTCAAATCTATTTCTTGAAGTTAATATGGGCGCCACTGCAATAGGCACCGGAATTAACGCCGCACCCGGATATAACGATAAATGTATTTTTCACCTCAGGGAAGTAACCGGTTTTGATATTGTGCTTGCTGAAAATCTTGTTGAAGCAACACAAGACACCGGCGCTTTTATTATGTATTCTTCAGCCGTAAAAAGATTGGCTGTTAAGCTATCAAAAATATGCAATGATTTAAGGCTGTTGTCTTCCGGTCCGCGTACAGGTTTTAACGAAATTAATTTGCCACCGATGCAGCCGGGGTCGTCAATTATGCCGGGTAAAGTAAACCCGGTAATCCCAGAAGTTGTAAACCAGATTGCCTACAAAGTTATCGGTAATGATTTGACTGTAACGCTTGCTTCTGAAGCAGGACAGTTGCAGTTAAATGTTATGGAACCTGTTATTGTGCAAAGTATATTCGAGTCAACTGAAATGTTGAAGAATGGAATTACTATTCTAAAATATAAATGTGTCGATGGGATTACTGCTAATGTTGATCGCTGTCGCGAATTGGTGTTGGGCAGTATAGGAATAGTGACAGCTCTTAACCCTGTTCTTGGTTATGAAACTTCAACAATGCTTGCAAAAGAAGCACTTGAAACTAACCGCGGTGTTTACGAATTGGTTTTGGAAAAAAATCTATTATCAAAAGAGGAATTGGATAACTTGCTTGCACCCGAGAATATGATTGGACCAAGATAAGCCAAAGTAAAATTATTGCAAAAGAAAATTATTCAACTTGTTTGCCACTAACCATTACCGTCAGCTTCAACTGACGGACTTAAAAACAAAAATAACCCCCCGGCTTTAGCCGCATTAGTACCCCGAAATGTGGCTAAAGCCAACGTGTGGGTGGCTGCTTTAATCCGTTCGCTGAAGCGAACGGTAATGCCAAACAGAAACCGTTACGCCACAGCGCACAGGTTAAACTGTTAAAATTTAAATAGGCTTCTCAACCGTTTCAACGGTTTATATTTCTATCTCCAATTGAAATGCTGACCTTCTCAGACCAGATTCATCAATTCTTAATTTTCAATTACCAATTTTCCATTCTTCCATTACCTAGTAAAGTTAAACCAACTTTTTCAGCTTATTGATTATCACGCCCACATTCAGTAATTTCATATAGAAACTAAGCACTTTTAGAAACCCAACTCCCTTTCATAAAAATAATGGCTAAAATAAATTTTATAGAAAATAAATACATCAAAAATTTGGTGCTTCAAACTCAAAAGGGTAATGTTAACTCTTTTCATGAATTGTACAATTTAAATTATAAGAATGTCAGCGCTGTATTCGTTAGACTTTTGGGAGATGGAGATTTAGCTTTAAAATACACAAAAAATCTCTTCGTCTTATCTTATAAAAATATTTCGGCACTGCCAAAGGAACTGCCATTTTCGGGCTGGTTATTTGGTCTGGCAGTACATTATTCTTTAATAAAAGTAAGGAAGATGATACAAGCGAATAAACTTGGCTCGTCCGACAAAAATATATTTTCAAATAAAATTGCAGGTCTTAATAAAGCTATTTTAGAATTAGACCACGAACAAAGAATTGCCATTGTTCTAAATAAAGTATTGGGTTATTCATTGGAAGAAACTGCTGATTTGGTCGGGAAATCTCCAAAAGATGTTTCTACACTTCTTAAAGACGCCGTTAAAAACTTATTAGAATCAAAAACAGAGTGTCAAATTGGTTTTCAAACCATCATAGATAATGTTCATGATAAAAGTAATCCAATCTTTGCAGATGAATTTAAGATGCACTTGCAATCATGTAGTAATTGCAAAACTTTCCATGAATCTTCTAAGAATCTTTTAATAGAGATAAGCAATCTCGATCTTAATTTTGGGAAAGCAAATGATACCTGGAAAACGGTAAAACAGGAACTGATGCAGGAAGAAAGGGCTAAAATTGAAGATGCCGAACTCGGTGATACATCTTTACCTGCTGATCAAACAATAAAAAACGCAACAAGAGAAATAATAATTCCTTCCTTCAATAAGCAAAGTTTAATAAACCGGTTCATTCCCGTTTTCAGCAGCACTTTTTTCAAGTTAAGCATTCCCCTTATCTGTTTTATTCTTATTTATTTCGGTTACAATTATTACTCAGGCTTTTTTGAAAGTTCAGATGTATGGACTGCCAAAGTTATAAAGGGAGAAATATTATTAAACGGAAAACTGTTATCTACAGATTTCACTTTTTACCCGGGTGATGTAGTTAAAACCCAATCAAACGGGGAGCTTATCATAAAGACATCCTCCAAGCGTCAATTCGTCTTGAATGAACTAACCGAGGTTTCTCGTTCACAGATAAACAAAAATTTAACTATAGAAATTAAATCAGGAACAGTAAAAATTTTTTCTACTGATGATGCACTTGTTTTTAGAATAACCACCCCGGTTGCCGACGTTTATGATTTGGGTTCTGAATCTATAATTAGTATAATAAACGAAAATAATATTTTGGTTACTAACCATTACGGGTATGTTGAAGTTGAAAAAAGAGATGAAAACAGTTTGCTAATTGAAGGCTCGGAATGCAAATCAACATTTAATCAACTAAGTATTCAATATAGTATTGAAG
>JAIOIM010000138.1 GCA_019912505.1 Ignavibacteriaceae bacterium | reverse complement strand
CAGAAGGACCGATCGGGAAGTTTATTGAAAAGAAAGGTGAAGGAATTCATCATCTTGCTTTTGCGGTTAAAGACCTTCCCGCAGCTTTGAGCGAAACAAAATTGAAGGGTATAAAATTAATTGACGACGTTCCCCGCCCCGGTGCAGAAGGTTTAAATATCGCATTCCTTCACCCTAAGTCTACTCTTGGCGTGTTAACAGAGTTTTGTGAAAAACCAGAAGAATAAAGGTTGAGAGCATCAGCCATCATTTAATGTATAAGGCAGAAAATGGAAATACAGAATAAAATAAAAGAACTAATGGCGCTTCGTAATCAGGCACGGCTTGGCGGCGGCGAAAAAAGAATTGAAGCACAACACAAAAAAGGAAAGCTAACCGCAAGGGAAAGAATAGACCTTTTACTTGATGAGGGAAGTTTTGAAGAATTTGATATGTTCGTTTCTCACAGATGCATCGATTTCGGGCTTGAAAAACAAGCTTACCTTTCCGATGGCGTTGTTACAGGGTATGGTACAATCGATGGCAGATTGGTTTACATTTTTTCTCAGGACTTTACAATTTTCGGCGGCTCGCTTTCTGAGATGTACGCGCAAAAAATTTGTAAAGTAATGGATAAAGCGATGACCGTAGGCGCCCCAATCATCGGTATAAACGATAGCGGCGGAGCGCGCATACAGGAAGGGGTAAAATCACTCGGTGGTTATGCAGAAATTTTCCAAAGAAATATTTTAGCTTCCGGTCTTGTTCCTCAGATATCTGCAATATTCGGTCCATGTGCTGGCGGAGCAGTTTACTCCCCCGCTTTAACTGATTTTAACGTCATGTCAAAAGATACAAGTTACATGTTTGTTACCGGACCAAAGGTTGTAAAAACAGTAACCGGTGAAGATGTTACCGATGAGGAACTTGGCGGCGCTTATGTTCATGGTACAAAATCTGGCATTGCACATTTTGTTTCAGAAGATGAACATGAGGGGATTCAGATTATTAGAAAACTACTTTCTTATATGCCGCCAAACAATCTTGAAGATCCGCCAGTTTACCCATGTGATGATCCGATTGATAGATTGGACGATTTACTTAACGAAATTATTCCAGAGAATCCCAACAAGCCGTATGATGTTAAAGACGTAATTCATACAATAGTTGATTACGGCGAATTTCTTGAAGTGCAGCGGTTGTACGCACCTAATATAATAACAGGCTTTGCAAAATTTAACGGAATGCCCGTCGGTATTGTTGCCAATCAGCCGAGTTACCTTGCCGGTGTCTTGGACATAAATGCTTCACGTAAGGCAGCACGTTTTGTTCGCTTTTGCGATTCCTTTAATATCCCCATCATTACTCTCGTAGACGTTCCCGGATTTTTACCCGGCACAGCGCAGGAGTATGGCGGTATTATTATCCACGGTGCAAAATTGCTTTATGCCTATGGTGAAGCTACCGTTCCTAAAATTACAATTATTCTGCGTAAAGCCTACGGCGGCGCTTATGATGTTATGAGTTCAAAACACCTGCGCGGCGATATTAACTACGCCTGGCCAATGGCTGAAATAGCTGTTATGGGACCTAGAGGTGCTATTGAAGTTTTGCACAGCAAAGAATTAATGGCTATGGAAGATATGACAAAGAAAGCTGAATTTATAAAGAAAAAAGAGGAAGAATATCGCACAAAATTTGCTAACCCTTATGTTGCTGCAAAGTACGGTTATCTTGATGATGTAATCGAACCGAGGAATACTCGTTTTAGAATTATACGCGCATTACAAATGCTCGCTACAAAAAAGGTTACAAACCCACCCAAAAAACATTCAAACTTACCGTTATAAGGAGGCTAAATGATAGATTCAATTCAAATAGCCGATAGTATAAAAACAGCGATTGATACCGCAATGGCGTCATCAAATGGTCCGAATAATTTTAATCAGTTGACATTTAATTTAGATAATATTTCTAAAGGCGATGGAATTCTTATTACAGTAGTCGGCTACGTTGTTGTATTTTTGTCCCTGCTTTTCCTTTATGTTGCCTTCAATCAAATAAGTAAATTCCTTATGGGTCGAACAAGAAAAAAACTAAAGGCATCAGGGGAGTCTGAAAACAATAACATAGGTGTATCTGGCGAAGTTAATGCGGCAATATCAATGGCTCTTCATTTATATTTTGAAGAGGCGCACGATTTTGAAAACACTGTGTTAACTATAAAAAAAGTTAAAAAACCATACTCGCCGTGGAGTTCTAAAATCTACGGTTTAAGACAATTCCCAAGGAAATAAAAAACGGATTTGAAATGAGAAAATATAAATTCACTATCCATGGCAATGCTTACGATGTTGAGGTGTTAACGGTTGAAGATAACATTGCCGAGATAGATGTAAACGGATCAATATACAAAGTTGAAATTCACCAAGAAGTTAAAGCCCAAAAAACTCCAAAATTAATACGAAAAGCAGTAGAACCAAGCGGCGACTCTGATAAAGCTAAAACGAGCAAGCCTTCGGAGAAACAAGGAGCAGGCAATGTTAAAGCACCGCTGCCGGGTACTATTCTTTCGCTTCATAAAAATGTTGGCGATCTAGTAAAAGTCGGGGATAAACTTCTTGTAATGGAAGCCATGAAAATGGAGAACAACATCAATGCACATAAAGAGGGAAAAATATTAGCCCTCAAATGTAATGTTGGCGATTCCGTACTTGAGGGTGACGTCCTTGTTGAAATAGAGGTAAACTGATGGAGGGTTTATATCAATTTCTTGAATTCACCGGTTTTGCAAATGTAACACTTGGTCATCTTATAATGATTACCATAGGGTTAGTATTTATTTATCTTGCAATAGCAAAAGACTACGAACCGCTTCTTTTAGTACCAATAGGCTTTGGCATTTTGATTGGCAATGTTCCTTTTATAGAAAATGTTGGTTTGCAGCTTGGCATTTATGAACCAGGCAGCGTGATGAATTACCTCTATTACGGTGTATTAAAAGGAATTTATCCGCCGCTTATATTTTTGGGAATCGGAGCAATGACAGATTTTTCCGCACTGCTTTCAAACCCAAAATTAATACTGCTGGGGGCAGCAGCGCAGGTGGGTATATTTGTAACATTTATAGGTGCTCTTATTATTGGATTTACACAACAGCAAGCAGCAGCAATAGGTATTATCGGCGGGGCAGATGGTCCTACCGCAATATTTCTCGCATCCAAACTTGCGCCGGAATTAATAGGACCCATCGCAATTGCCGCCTACTCCTACATGGCACTTGTACCAGTAATACAGCCGCCAATTATGAAATTGCTGACGACAACAGAGGAGCGGCGAATAAGAATGAAACCTACGCGCTCAGTTTCTCGTTTGGAAAAAATAATATTCCCGATACTCGCTTTTTTACTTACAACATTTATCTCACCGGGGGCGTTACCTCTTTTGGGAATGTTATTTTTCGGAAATCTATTAAAGGAATCTGGTGTAACAAAACGTCTTGGCGATACTGCAAAAAATTCTTTGATTGACATAGTAACCATTTTGCTTGGCGTTTCGGTTGGTGCCTCTACACAGGCTACAATTTTCCTTACACCAAAATCTATCATGATATTTGTCCTTGGCGCAATCTCATTTGCAATAGCAACGGCAGGCGGAGTACTCTTTGCAAAATTTATGAATTTATTTTTAAAGAAAGACAACAAAATAAATCCGCTTATCGGCGCAGCCGGCGTTTCGGCTGTACCCGATAGCGCACGTGTTGCACAAATGATGGGACTAAAAGATGACCCAACCAATTACCTTTTGATGCATGCTATGGCGCCTAACGTAGCCGGAGTTATTGGTTCGGCGGTTGCTGCTG
>JAIOIM010000137.1 GCA_019912505.1 Ignavibacteriaceae bacterium | reverse complement strand
CTTCAGGTGTTGTTGAATATCCGCTTAAAGGATTTTCGAGTAGCGATATCAACGTATTTGATGTTACTGATTATGCATCGGTTAAAAAAATAACAAATCCCATTGTTTGGAGCGGTGCGGAATTTAAGTTTAGATCAGCCGAACTGTCGAAGAATATTTCTAAATATGTTGGCGTAACGCAAAGCGCGTTTCTTACCCCTGCTAATCCTATGCTGATGCAAAATTCTAACATTCATGGTTTGCAGCCCGGTGCAAAGTTTATAATTATCGCTAACAAAACTTTTAAAACACAGGCTGAGCAGTTCAAACAATACAAGGAAACTGAAATTCCGATTCCTATAACTACTCAAGTTGTTTACCAGGACGAAATATTTAACGAGTTTAGCGGCGGAGTAGATGACCCGGTAGCGATAAGAAATTTTATAAGATACGCTTACGAAAATTGGCAAATTCAGCCGGAGTATGTGCTGCTTTTCGGCGATGGCTCATATGATTACAAAAACATTGAGGGAGGTAATCAGGGCAAAAATTTTATAATTACTTTCCAAACTATTGAAAGCCTGCACGAAGTTTATTCATCTATCTATGATGATTTTTATGTTCGCATCAGCGGAAATGATAGCTCCCCGGATCTCGCTATCGGACGGCTGCCGATACAAAACTCTGCAGATGCATCAGTAATTATCTCAAAAATAAAAGAGTATGAAACCGGCATCAATTCCGGCGATTGGCGAAACAAAATAACTTTTATAGCGGATGACGCTATTACATCCGATGGCTGGGAAGGTGCTATCCATTCGGGTCCAAGTGAAACGGTTGCAAATGCACTCCCCGGTTCGTACGATGTACGGAAAATTTATTTATCTAACTATCCGCGCATTCTTACATCTGCAGGCGTTAGAATTCCAACTGCGAATGTTGATATAATAAATGCAATGAACTCGGGTAATGTAATAGTAAATTATGTAGGTCATGGAAATCCCAGAGTTTGGGCTCACGAAATTGTTTTTGATAAAGATGTTTCTATTCCGCAGCTTCATAGTACGGATTACTTTTTTTTAACAGCCGCTACATGTGACTTTGGAGACTTTGATAAACCCTCATTACAGAGCGGCGCAGAGGAATTATTCTTAAAAGAAAACGGCGGCTCAATTGGGGCATTCACTGCTGCTCGTCTTGTATTTGCCCAACAAAACACAAGCCTTATGGCGGCTTTGTTCGATAACTTATTCGGGATGCCGAGAGATACTTTAAATTATTTAAGCCCAATTGGTAAAATAATATTAAGAACAAAAAACCGCAGCGGTATCGATGTTCAAAATGATCAAAAATATCATCTGCTTACCGATCCTACATTACGGTTAAATGTTCCGCATTTTAGTTCATCGGTAGATTCTATAAACGGTGTAAAAATTGACAGCCTTACAAACATCAAAGCATTAAGCAAAGTCAGCATTAAAGGTCATGTAGTCAATCCTGATGGTAGCCCATGGAATAATTTTAATGGCGAGGGAATTTTATCGGTATACGACTCTCAACGTCAGTTTACTCTTATGCAAGGCACTACCAATCTGCACCAGGTAACGATGCAGGGAGGACAAATATTCAAAGGACGTGTTTCAATTACAAATGGCGAATGGGATGCTTCGTTTGTTGTTCCTAAAGATATTTCTTACGAAAATAAAACAGGAAAAATTGTTTTTTATTTTACTGGTGAAAATACTGATGGCACAGGTTTTACAAATAAATTTACTGTCGGCGGTACTGACTCCGGTGCGGTAAATGACAAAGCCGGTCCTGAAATTGAAATTTATTTTGACGATATTACTTCTACTGCGGCGTATCTTGCTAACCCCAATTCTACTTTGATTGTAAAACTTTTTGACGAGAGCGGGTTAAATACAACCGGTACAGGCATCGGGCATAAGTTGGAAGGCATTCTAAATGAAGATAGTAATAATGCAATAGACTTTTCAAATTACTTCATCGGTGATGTTAACGTCGGCGGAAAATCGGGAAAAGTAGAGTATAAATTTAATGGGCTTGATTTGGGCGACTATAAAATGGATGTTAAGGCGTGGGATGTTTTTAATAATTTCACAACAGAAACCGCTTATTTTAATATTGTCTCGGGTGATGAGTTAGTAATTAGAGATGTGTATAATTATCCTAATCCGTTCAAATCGAATACATCATTTACTTTCCAGCAAAATCTTAACCGTGCTATTGATGTAAAAATAAAAGTTTACACCGTTGCCGGAAGATTGATAAAAAATATTGAACGTACCGGACTGAATGATAAGTTTGTAAACATCGACTGGGATGGAAGAGACGAAGACGGAAACGTATTGGCAAACGGTGCATATCTTTACAAATTAATTGTAAAAACAACCGATGGGCAATACAGCCAGAGCGTCCTCGGCAAATTAGCTGTAATAAGGTAAAACTTATTATACCAAAAATAACAATTGTGCAGTCTAATTTTTTTATATTTGGTCTTTAAATTAAAAATTAATTGAATATCCAATTCGGAGGAAAACACACATGAAAATA
>JAIOIM010000136.1 GCA_019912505.1 Ignavibacteriaceae bacterium | reverse complement strand
GTTGTTACCGGGTGGACACTCCGCTATTTTTTAGCCGCTGCATCGGGCGATTTGCTAAAGGAAACCGATTATTTAGCCTACTGGGAAAATTTTTCTTCCGGGTCGCAGCCTGTAATTTTTCATTTAATTTCAATGGCGCTTGTTGCTTTAATCATCTACCACGGTATTTCAAAGGGAATTGAAAAAGTAACAAAGATACTCGTCCCTTCACTGCTTATAATACTCATTATCCTTTTAATACGTGCGGTTACTTTACCCAATGCCATTGAAGGGATAAAGTATTTTTTTACGCCCGATATAAATGTAATAATGGATTACAAAGTATGGCTTAATGCACTTACGCAAAACGCTTGGGACACCGGCGCCGGCTGGGGTTTAATTTTAACCTACGCAATTTATATGCGGCAGAAAGAAGATATTGCACTTAACGCCGCGTTAATAGGATTCGGCAACAACACGGTTTCTATTATAGCCGGGATAACAATTTTTTCAACCGTTTTTTCACTAAGCTCGGTTGACGCGATGACTCAGATTTCTCAATCGGGTCCGGCAAATACTGGTTTAACTTTTATCTATCTCCCCGGTTTATTTGCAAAAATTTCATCGTCATTTTGGGTAAACAGTTTGTTTGCTTCAATATTTTTTCTTGCTTTATTTTTTGCGGCGGTTACTTCTTTAATGTCAATGGTAGAACTTTCCACGCGTACTTTAATTGATTTCGGGATTAAAAGAAGGAGAGCAATTATTTTTGTTTCGGTCATCGGTTTTTTAATCGGAATTCCATCGGCGCTCAACCATTCCTTTTTTGCAAACCAGGATTGGGTTTGGGGCGTTGGTTTAATTTTAAGCGGCGCATTTATTGCGTTTTCAATTATTCGTTACGGTGTTGATAAATTCAGACAGGAAATTATAAATGGCTTCGGCAGCGATGTTAAAATTGGGAAGTGGTACAACATGGCAATCAAATATTTAATACCTGTGCAGGTTGTAGTGCTTATTTCCTGGTGGCTTATTTCATCTGCCTCATGGGACCCGGAGTGGTGGAATCCGTTTCATGCGGAAAATGCAGGTACGTGTTTATTCCAATGGGGTGTTATATTAGCAACGTTCATTATTTTAAATAAGTTTATGGTCCGTAAAACTTTTGATAACTGACATGAATATTTTAACAATTATAAATATGGCTTTCGTTCTTGGCATTGTTTGGGGCGGATTGGCTTTTTTTTTATCGCGGGCTGTTAAATATGAGAAACTAAAACAAAAAAATGGCGAAGAGTAAAATAAGCGCACCGTCTATTTCGGAGGCGGTAAAAAATATAAAATCGGGCAAACTGCTGCCTGTCTACTTTTTTTTCGGTGAAGATTCATTTGGTATTGATGATGCTGTAAAGGCTCTGGAAGAAGCTGTTAAACCGATGATAGAATCAGAGTTTGACAGGGAAACATTTCGCGGAGATGAAAAATCGATTACTGAAGTTTTAGATTTTGCTTCCGCGTTTCCTTTCGGCTCGGAGAAAAAATTTATACTCGTAAAAGATTTTGATAAAATAAAAGATAAAAAAGCACTTGCTTCCTACGCAGCTTCGCCTACTGAATTTACAATACTCGCACTTGTAAATAACGGCGCCGTTACCGCTGCTGCATCGGAACCGTTTAAGACCCTTGCTAAAAATAATTTTATGTTTGAGGCAAAAGAACTAAAGGGGAATACGCTTCTTAACTGGCTTGTGAATTTTACAAACGAAAAAGGAAAAAATTTAACGCATGATAACGCACGCCTGTTGATGGACATCTCAGGCGAAAACAGAAACCTTTTGGAAGCGCAGCTTGATAAAATTTTTACATACCTCGGCGATAATGCCGAAATATCGGTAGACTCAATCCGGGCGTTATCGACACAGCTAAAAGAATTTACAATTTTCGATCTCCAAAACGCAATCGGTAAAAAAAATAAACAGGAGGCGTTAAGAATTGCTTTGAGCATGCTCGAAAAGGGCGCCGAGCCAACTTATCTTGTTCACATGCTTACGCGCTATTTTACAGGGCTCGCCAGGGTAAAAGAATTGAGCAATACAAATGTTCCCGACCAGTCGGCTGCCCGTATTGTTGGAACCCATCCCTTTTACTATAAAGATTATTTGAGCGCCCGCAAAATTTTTACCGATGATAAAATTATAAGTGCTGCCTCGGCATTATTTAAAGCAGATATGACGATAAAAACTTCATCAACTGATGAGAAACTGCTGATTACTGTCTTGATTACCGAGATTCTTGCGTAATTGTTTAACGCGTATTTTAAAATGTACATCTGTATTTTTTTCAAATTAAGAACTTTTTTAAGTAATTTAT
>JAIOIM010000135.1 GCA_019912505.1 Ignavibacteriaceae bacterium | reverse complement strand
ATCTGCAACCGCTATCGCCGAACCATCGGAATTCTTAACGGCATCGGCAGCCATAAATAAATTACGGGGCGCACCGGCGCTAATACTGTCTGCAATTGTCGATGCCGGTTTGTATTCAAATTTTCCGCTCGCAATAAAATCAACTATTGCACAACTGCCTTCAGCCTGAACGGCTATAAGTTTTGGTAATTTTTCAATCCATCCGAGTTTTAGCAATTCAACAAAACCTTTATATACTCCGCTAATAATTACGCCGTCACCGGCAGGTATAAAAATTAAATCGGGAATCTCTCCCCCGGTTTGTATAAATATATCGTATGCGGCAGATTTTTTCCCTTCGATTGTTAATGGATTATACGCCGTATTTCTATTGTACCATTTCTTTTTGTTTGATACTTCAAGGCAAAGATCGAACGCTGTGTCGTAATCACCGTCAACAACGTAAATATCAGCTCCATACGATTGAATTTGAATTCTTTTTGCTTCGGGAATATTTTTGGGTACAAAAATTTTTGAGCGCATGCCAAGCATTGAACAGATACCGGCAATCGATGAGCCTGCATTACCTGTTGAAGCAGCAGAAATTTGATTTATACATGCCTGCTTTGCTTTTAAAGCCACAAGCATTGAAGCTCTGTCTTTAAATGAATAGGTAAGGTTGCGTGTTTCATCAAGAAAATATATTTCTCTGCCGTTGAAGTTTTTTCTTATTACCGAGTTAGACGGGAGTGTTAATCTGTTTAACTCTCCGCTCGAAATTTTCGGAAAAGTATATCCGTTTTTTTTTGATGAATAATCAAGCGGATATAGATAGGGATACTCAAAAATTTTTCCGGGATAAATATTTAAAAACTCATCCCGTTTAACTTCTTTTTTTAACGAATTATAATCGTACTCAATGCTTAAAACCCCGTTCAGAGGTTTCTTCTTTTCGGCTGTTCCGCAAACCGGACATAAGTATACAAGCTCATTTTCAATTTGACGGGCTGAATACTCACCTTTGCATTGGTTACATTTATAAACGTAGCGGCTCATAAAAGTTACATCGTTAAAGACATAATTGATTTTGCAGTGTGCAAACGATTTTCAGCTTCGTCAAACACGACAGAAATATTCGGGTTATCAATTACCTCGTCTGTAACTTCATGGTTTCTATCTGCCGGGAGGGCGTGCATAAGTTTTACATTTTTATCTGCAAGTTTTATTCTTCTGTCATCGCAAATCCAGTCGTGGTATTTCTCAAGATTTGCCTTCATTTCTTTTTTACACTTCTCTTCATTGTCGAGATATTCTTGCACACCGTATGCGCCGAAACCGCCCCAGTTTTTTGGCACAACAATATGAGCGCCTTCAAATGCTTCATCCATATTATTTGTAAACTTCACGCTTCCGCCTCCCTGCTGTGCGTTCAACATTGCTTTTTCTGTTATGTTTTTACTCAACGGAAATTCTTTCGGATGAGCAACTGTAACATCAATACCGTAACGCGGTAAAAGTAAAATTTGAGATTGCGGAACCGAGAGCGGTTTTGAGTGTGTATCTGCATACGCCCAGGAGATGGTTACTTTCAATCCTTTTGTGTTTTTTCCGAACTGTTCAAATATTGTCATTAAATCTGCAAGCCCCTGAAACGGATGATAAATATCATCTTGCAATGACATGACCGGCTTAGTAGAATGCTTAGCCATCTCGGCAAGGTAATCAGCTCCTATTCCGTAAAAACAATTACGGGATGCAATACCGTGTCCCATTCTCGAAAGAATGATTGCTGTATCCTTTGCCGACTCGCCATGCGACAGTTGCATCTTGTCCGCCGTTAAATCGTGTGCATGCCCGCCAAGCTGTGTCATACCGGCTTCCATCGAGTTACGTGTACGTGTTGACTGCTCGAAAAAAATCATAAATAATGTTTTATGCGGCAAATAAATATGCGGCACCTCTTTATAAAATTGTTTTTTTAGTTCAAACGATCTTTCAAACACCACATCGAGTTCTTCTTTTGACCAATCCTCGCATGTTAAAAAATGTTTTCCTTTTAAACTTTTAGCGTCCATAATTTCTCCAATTTGGAATTCATCGTTATAAAATTTTTTTATTAAAAATTTACCGCATACGCTGCATAAAAAGCAGATGCTTTTACAAGATGCTCAACCGGCACCTTTTCATCCGGTGCGTGTGCAAGCACTTCATTACCAGGTCCGAAGCCGATAACCGGAATGCCGTAATAGCCGTTAATAGTAACGCCGTTTGTTGAAAACGTCCATTTGTCAACAACTGGTTTTACACCGAACAAACCGGTGAACACATCAATTCCTTTTTTAATAACGGGATGATCTTCTTCTAATTTCCAGGTGGGATAATATTTTTCCATTCCGTACTCAAAACCTGTAAAACCTTTTTCGCTGTATTGCATCAGCGTAACCTTTGCATTCATTTCTTTTGTTATTTCTTCTACCTGCGCTATTGCTAGTTCGTTATCTTCACCCCAGGTTAATCTTCTGTCAAGATGAATTTTAGCATAATCCGAAACTGCACAAAGTGAAGGGCTATTTGAGATAAACTCGGTAACAGTCACGCTGCCTTTTCCAAGGAATTCATCGGTCTGCAACCGCTCGTTTAATTTTTCAATTTCAAGCGCTGCTTTCGATGCCATATATATTGCGTTCTTTCCTCTTTCCGGCGCTGAGCCGTGGGATGAAACACCGAAGAACTCAACTTCAATTTCCATTCTTCCCCTGTGACCTCTATAAATATTGAGGTTTGTCGGCTCGGTTATAATCACTGCATCGGGTTTTATTTTTTCTTCTTCAACAATATATTTCCAGCATAGACCATCGCAGTCCTCTTCCATAACAGAACCAGTTACAAGAAGCGTAATATCATTTGTTAGTCCGAGTTCTTTTAAAATTCTTCCGGCGGTTACAGCGGCAACAGGACCGCCTTTCTGATCAACCGTACCGCGCCCGTGTACAAAACCGTCTTTCACTTCACCGGCAAGGGGATCAAAGTTCCAGTTTTGCAAATTCCCGATGTCAACTGTATCTATATGTCCGTCTATTGCAAGAACCTTTTTTCCGTTACCTATTCTTCCGATTACATTGCCGAGTTTGTCAATTCTCACTTCATCGAAACCTGCTTCTTCCATTTGCCGCTTTAACTCGTTGGCAGCGCCCTCTTCTTTTGTGCTCAACGATTTTTGGCGAATCATCTTTGATAAATTTTCCGCAGTGTACGATTCATATTTTTTAGCTAATTCATTTATTTCTTTTAGCATATTCATTTTTATTCTCAGTCTTTTGTCTCTTGTTGTTTAAAATTTTTAAATAGTTTTTTACCGGCACTAAATATATTCTTATAAGCGTCATTTTCGTCCACTAAAATCAATCGCTTATCTTTCATCAAAAAGCTGCCGTTTTGCACAACAGATTGTATTGATGATTCCAGCATACCGTATATGTAATGCCCAAAAAAGTTATTTTGAGTGAATGGCGTTGGCGGTATATAATCCCAAACTATAAAATCAGCCCTATCATTTTTTTGAAGACCGGGGTAATCGGGAAAATATTTTTTTACAAAACTTATCTGATCAAAATATATTTTTATCATTTTAGAAA
>JAIOIM010000134.1 GCA_019912505.1 Ignavibacteriaceae bacterium | reverse complement strand
ATATACAACAGCAGAGGTTCAAGCAAGGAATGAAGGTTATGCCGATTATTTTACGTGTTCTTTTACAAATGATTATTTATTCGGTGAGTGGTATGCTTTTAGTGTCCCTTACATGAGAATCGCAAATAACAGCAGTTCGGTTTTTAATTATAAAAATTGGAACAATATTAATTTCAATAACGACTATAATTTGCCGTCTCATAGAAATGGGATGATCTGGTCAGGCGCATGCTGGGATTTAAGAAATGCGCTTGGACAAACCATAGCCGATAAAATTATTTTTGGGGGATTAATTAATATAAGCGGAACATATGATTTCGAATCTGCGATGTACGGTATTATTAGTGCGGATATTGTAGAATATAGCGGTACACATATAGCTACAATTAATACTATTTTTAATAACCGTTGTATATTAAACCCATCAGCACCTATCGGATTAAGTATTAGTGGATCTGTAGGTCAACATCCGGTTGTATCATGGACTCGTAACAATGAACTGGATGTTTCCGGTTACGAAGTATACCGTTCATTAAATGGTTATACTTACCAATTAGTTCAAAGTATTAATAAACCATTTATTACTACTTATACAGATTTAGCCTCCACCATAGGCGTTCCCGGAGATCCAACAGTTTGTTATAAAATAAAAGCGGTAGATAAATATGGAAATAGGTCAAATCTCTCGAGTGCTGCTTGTACATATGACGGCGGGCTAGGGAAACAAAATGAACCTAAAACAGAATTAAGTTTTAAACTCGATGAAGCTTACCCAAATCCATTTAATCCGTCTGCAAAGTTATCCTTCCAAATACCTGAGAATGCAAGTATAAAACTTGAAATATATAATAGTATCGGGCAGAAGGTTGCTGATTTAACAGATGGTATATATGAGCCCGGCAGTTATAATTTTAATTTTAACGGCAGTAAAATTGCCGGAGGTATATATTATGCCAGGTTTACTGCGATAAGCAGTTCTAATGGTAAAGTTTTTGTCAAAACAAACAAATTGGTCTTAATAAAATGAAAATCAAAATGTCATGCGTAATTAGTTTCTTACTGCTGATATTTTTTCAGCAGAATATAACCGCTCAAGGCGGCTGGAATCGAGTTCAGGTGCCAGTGCCTTCTGATAGACACATCTGGGATCTCCATTTCTTTTCTCCGGATAGTGGTTGGTTTATTGGGCAAACAACAAGACCACCTTGGACATTGCCATTGCTCGCTCATACTGTAGATGGCACCACTAATTGGGATACGATAATACTTCCCCCAATGTTCGCAATAAAACTTATGTTCTGGGACAAAAGCTATAGTTTATTATTATGTGGCGGACCAATATTTAGATCTGAAGACGCATGGCAGACTTATAAAAAAACTTATGTCGATACTGTAGGATTTGCAGGGGCAGGGGAATTTGCCTCTGCTTCTACTATTTTTATAGGCGGGAATAATACATTACTAAAAAGCATCGACAGCGGTTATACATGGACTTACCTGCAAATGCCTGTATCTGTTTACGGAAGAATTTCGGATTTTAGCATCATAGACTCAACTACTGTTTATGCCATTTCATTCGATTTTCTCTTTAAAAGCACTGACTGCGGCGAAAGCTGGAATATAGTTCCTTTTCCTATTTCTGGTTACCGTTGGCAGTCAGTTAAGTTTGTGGATAAAAACTACGGCTGGATTGCAGGCTCTTATCGACAAATTTACTTAACAAGAGATGGCGGCAAAACATGGGAGAATCAAAGCATTTTCGGTCACGCAGATTATCCTAGGAGTATGTCTGTTCTTGACTCTTTAACCGCCGCTATTTCCACAAGCCAGGGTGCTATTTTGTGGACGACTGACGCCGGAGAGAATTGGATTGAGCAGGTACCGGAAGACAGATATAAAATGCTTCATAAAATCCAAATACTAAATCATAAAACAGCTTATGCATGCGGTAATTATGGGACATTTCTTAAAACCACTACCGGCGGGGTTACATGGGTTGAGGAAAACAATTCACCTTTTCCGAAAGAATATTCGCTAAACCAAAATTATCCGAACCCGTTTAATCCATCAACCACAATAAATTATGAGTTACCGCAGGACGGTGTGGTTGCATTAAAGGTTTACGACATACTCGGCAAAGTAGTACAAACACTCGTTAACGAATACAAAACCAAAGGGCGTTACGAAGTAAACTTTGATGCAAGCAGTTTAAGCAGCGGAATGTATATTTACGAAATAAAGAGTGGAGACTATAAGGCTTCGAAGAAGATGACGCTTTTAAAGTAAGCGAGCAAGTTAGAAAGTAGAAAAAAAGTAAAACAGACGGTATGATTGAATGAATTTGTATGACTGTATGATAAAAATATTAATTGATCTTCATCATCATTTATGATGATTTTTTTGAATAGCACCGTTGTTTACGGCGGCACTACACTCCCATACTGATAATTTTATAATTATATTATAGATATATACGTCCTTAGTTTGGAGATTATTATATGATTTATCAAATGTTCCTATTTTGTATTATACTTAGTGGACTGTCACTTCCTCAGAAAAAGGCAATGAATGAGCAGTTTTACAATTCATGGCTTCGTAGTGAATATTTTGATGAAATTAAAAGAGGAGAAACACCCCTTGAATGCATGAAAATGGAATATGTTATGCAACTCTATTTCTTCAAGGGAACTGATTCGGTATTGATTGGTTCATTTAACGAAGGTATTATAAAAGAATATTCGGTAGAAAGTTTCGATAGTTTAATAGTTTGTGATCCTAACGACCTCGGTAAACCAAAGTTTATTATTTCAATTTGTAATGAAAACGGGCTGATGTTAATAATAGATGATGGATATAAAAAAATTAAATTCAGAGTGCTCGAAAAGAAATATTATCGCAGAAATGGAGTGGACCTTTTTATTAATGACCATTTTTTCACCGGAGATTATGAGTCTGCACAAGATTCTACTTTAAAAGTATCTTTTTCTCGACAAGGAAAAATAGAAGAGCTCAATAATGTTGACAGATACAAGATAACGTTATTTGCAGTTGATGTACCAAAGATTGAGACAGTTACGTTTTATCTTGGTCATAAATTTCATAAAACATTCCACTGGCAAAAATCTGGTGAAAATATTATTTTATATAATCTTTCGAATGAGGATAATAGTTGGCCAGGCCCGAACTCAGTGATATCAGGAAAATATTTAGAATTAGTAAAAAGAAATTCGAAAGGTCAATTCTGATAAAAATTTCAAGAAGAAAAAGTTTAAAACTATTGGGTATATCTGTGTCAGCTGCTGTTTTATTGCCCGGTATTATTTTTAGTGCCATGATTTTTATAAAACCTTTAAGCCTGCGCTTCTACATTCCCATACTTATAATTTTATAACTGTACTTCCCTCTTAATTGGTTTATAGCACGGAAAAGTTTTTTGCGCTTTGCTGCTTCATCTTCAAACAATACTTCCTGTTCGGCAAAGGAATTTAATTTGCTTACACCTACTCCAATAAGTCTTACGGCAATACGCCGCGTGTGCGCCTTTTGCAGAATATCCCATGCAGTTTCAAAAACAACTTTGTCGTCATCGGTGGGTTTTATTGTTTTAGCGCGTGTTAGAGTTTGAAAATCGGAGTAGCGCAGTTTTATATTAATTGTTGCAGCCTGATAATTATAATCGCGCAAAGTCTGGCAAACTCTTCCGGCAAGTTCAAACAAAATTGTTTTTAAATAATCTTTACTTGTAACATCTTCATTAAAAGTGGTTTCCTTTGAAATACTTTTTTGTCCCCGTTCAACAGTAAGGTATTCTGTCCCTTCACCATGGGCTTTGTGCCACAACGCCGTACCGAACTTTCCATAGGCGGCGGCAAAATAATCGGATGGCAATCTTGTAATATCGCCTATTCTATAAATGCCCTTGCTGTTTAAATCGCGCAGCATAACTTTTCCCACACCGGGGATTGTTTCCACCGGCATCGGCTCTAAAAATTCTTTTGCCATCCCGGGAATAATGTATGTTATCCCTTTCGGCTTCATACAATCAGAACCTATTTTTGCGAGTGTTTTATTGCTGCCAATACCTATTGAACAGGGCAGCCCGGTTTTAACCGCAATTTCATTTTGAAGAAATGAAGCAAATGAAAAAAGTGAGCCGTAAATTTTTTCGCATCCGGTAAAATCCATATAACATTCATCAATTGAAGCCTGCTCAACTACCGGGGCATATTTTTCTAAAATATTTTTTACAGAGTGGGAATACCTGACGTACTCTTTATGATGCCCGTGTAAATAAACTCCGTGCGGACAAAGTTTAAACGCCGCACGTATCGGCATTCCGGAATGTAATCCGTAACTACGCGCTTCGTAAGAGCAAGCCGCAACTACTCCTCTGCCATGCGGGTCGCCGCCAACTACAACGGGTTTATCTTCCAGCGAAGGGTCAAGTATCCGTTCGACCGAAACAAAAAATGCATCAAGATCGAGATGAAAAATTGTGGACATATTGAAATAAAGTGTATCCTTAGTTCCCTCCCGAAAAGAGAAGGGCTTGCTAAATTAAAGATTAGATTTCATTCGGATGAATCCAGTTGGCTTAGCTTCTCCATATACTTTAATAAAATTACCAAAGTTTTTTTCTTCAACAATAACTTCTTCTTCAACTTCAATTAATTTTTTTTGATATTTCTTTACTTCTTTTTTAGTGGGGTTTTCAAATATTGAATACGGTTTCCCCCAAACATAAGTCCAGAAATATTCTTCCTGCTTTTTAGGATCGGGACTAAGTTTAGTTATTATATTTGGGTTACAAAAAACTTCTGCAGCGGGTTGTAAAATTTTCATCTTGTCGTAAATCTGATAGCTTAACCCAATAGGCTTCCAACTTGGAGAAGAGTGGAACAGTTTAGTAGCAAATAGTCCAATTAAGACTATGTGCAACTCTTTAAACTGAGAACTTTTCTTTTTTAGTAAATCATCAATTAGTACTTCAGAACTTTGAGCGGAATAGCGGAGAACCCAGAGAAATGCCCAAATTGCAGTTTTCCAATTGTTTAAATATTTATCATCTAATTTTATTTCGTTTAAAAGTAAAATAATCTTTTCAACAATGTCATTAAGCTGAGAAAATTGATTGGGTTTAAAATCATTAAGATATTGTCGTAATTTTGGAAACGAATTTATTTCTGATCTATCCTGGAGTAATTGAAGAACTATATTCAAAGAATTTTCACCTTCTTTAATGCTATCAATACTATATAATAGCTTACTACATAGATCGTAAAAATTCATAGAATACTCATCTTTATCAAAGGAACATTGTTTATCTGCTAACAAACTATAAAATATAATACCGAGGTTCCGGATATCTTTGTGATTATTTGGAAAAACAAAATTATACTTTCTCTCGATTAATATTGATGTAGATTGGTTTTTTAAAACTTTCTCTAAAGATGTAGATAATAATGCCATTTCAATTGCCGAAATAATTTTATTGTCCTGAAGTTCTAATGAATCAGATAGAAAAGAAAGCAAGTTTACTGAACTTGATAAATATCGCGAATACATTTCCTGATTATCTGAATTATCTGGAGGATTATCTAACGTTATTTTTTCTGGTTTTTCTACTTGCAGAGTTTCAGTACTAATAAAACTTTGAGGCTCTTTGATTAGTGTATCTTCTTTGGGAAGCAGACCTAATTCCTCTTGATCTTTATTGGACTTTTGAGTCGTTTTTTTTGAAGACGCCTTTTTACTTTTAGTTTTCTTTTTCTCTTCTTTATCAACCATTTTTTACCTCATAAATCTATTCACTTCAGGAAACATACTGCAAAGTTGTTCAAAACTTTCAGCAGCCTTTTGGGTGATTGGGATTATATATTTAATATGTGAAAAATAAATAGCGCCGAGGAAATGTTCACTCAAATAATTATACCGCTCATCTAATTTTATTAGAGTATCTATATCAAACTTATCCATATTTGATAAATTAGAAACCGACTTAACTTCTCGAAGAAAGAACCTCTGCTTATTTGCGAATTCCCAAATTTTTTGAATATTAACACCTACAAGCATAAAAACTCCTATACATTTCTTA
>JAIOIM010000133.1 GCA_019912505.1 Ignavibacteriaceae bacterium | reverse complement strand
GTATTTCTATTATTTGCAGGCTGCAGCAGCGATAAAACATCGTTAAAAGTTGATTATGAAAAATACAAATTGGATAACGGGTTAGAGGTAATACTACACCATGATAACTCTGACCCAATTATAGCCGTTGCAATTCAATACCATGTTGGTTCCAACCGCGAGGTTGTGGGAAGAACGGGCTTTGCCCATCTGTTTGAGCATATGATGTTCCAGGAATCGCAGCATGTCGGTCAGGATCAATTCTTCAAAAAAATTCAGGACGCGGGAGGCACATTAAATGGCGGAACCTGGAATGACGGAACAATATATTACGAAGTTGTACCGGAAAACTCATTAGAAATGGTTTTATGGATGGAGTCGGACAGAATGGGATTTTTATTGCCCACTGTTACTATGGAGGCATTTAAAAACCAGCAGGAAGTTGTACAGAACGAAAAACGTCAGCGGGTTGACAACCAGCCTTACGGTCACACAGATTATATTACCGGCAAACTTCTTTATCCCGAAAATCATCCTTATAATTGGCAGGTTATCGGATCTTTAAAAGATTTGCAAAATGCCACACTCAAGGATGTGCACGATTTTTATAAAAAATGGTACACCCCTAACAATGCTACATTAGTTCTTGCCGGCTCCTTTGATAAAGAAAAAGCGAAGGAACTTGTAAAAAAATATTTCGGCGAGCTAAAACAGGGTGAGCCGGTTGAAAGCCCAAAACCAATGCCCGTAACACTCAGCGAAACCAAGCGTGCTTATTTTGAAGACAATTTTGCAAAGTCGCCGGAACTAAATATGGTTTACCCAACAGTAGAGCAGTACAATAAAGATTCTTACGCATTGGATCTGCTTGGCAATCTTTTAGCCGGCAATAAGAAAGCTCCTCTTTACAAAGTTATAGTTGAAGAAAAAAAACTTGCTCCATCGCTAAACGTTTATCAGCAAAGCCTGGAGTTGGCGGGTACTTTTGATTTTTCGATAAGAGCATTCCCTGGCAAAAATTTAAGTGATGTTGAAGCCGCAATTTTTGAAGGTTTGAAAAGATTTGAAACAGACAAATTCACCGAAAAAGATCTTAACAGAGTAAAAGCAAAACTTGAAACAAATTTTTATAACGGTATTTCTTCTGTACTCGGCAAGTCGTTCCAATTAGCAATGTATAATGAGTTTGCCGGCTCCCCCGATTTTATTACAACCGATCTTCAAAACACTCTTGATGTTACCGAAGCAGATATTTGGAATGTTTACGAAAAATATATCAAAGGCAAACACTTCATTCTTACAAGCTTTGTTCCCAAAGGTCAGGTTGAATTGATTGCTTCAAATTCAACATTCTTCCCGGTAGAGGAAGAAAAAATAACAGAAAAATCTGATACCGCTTCTTCAACTATGGAAGAAGCAATAGAGGCTCCGATTGCCTCCTCTTTCGATAGAAATATTGAACCTGCAAAAGGTACCGAACCGATATTAAAATTACCATCGGTTTGGAGCGAAGACCTAGGCAAGGGGCTAAAAATTTACGGCATCGAACAAAATGAAGTGCCGCTTGTGCAGTTTAATATAACTTTAAACGGCGGAATGATTTTAGACGATGACAAAAAGATAGGCGTTGCAAATTTAATTTCTGATATGCTGAAAGAAGGAACAAAAAATAAAACTCCCGAAGAACTTGAGGAAGCTATTGACGAACTTGGTGCTTCAATAAGAATATATACAACACGCGAATCGATAGTGCTGCAAGCCAATGCCCTCGCATCCCGGTTTGATGGTGTTTATAAACTTGTTGAAGAAATTCTTTTAGAACCGCGTTGGGATGAAAAAGAATTTGCGCGCATAAAAGATGAAACTATTGAGCAAATTAATCGAGACAAAGCAAACCCAACGGTTATTGCCAGTAAAGTTTTTAACAAAATTGTTTACGGTGAAAACAATATACTCGGCAATAGCCCTTCCGGCACAGCAGAATCAATTGCATCAATTACTATTGATGATTTAAAAAATTATTATGATAAGAATTTTTCGCCTAACATTACAAGCATTACAATTGCCGGTGATATTTCAAAGGAAAAAGCAGTTAAAGAATTCCAATCGCTCGGCGAGAAATGGGAAGAAAAAACCGTAGCTTTCCCAAAACTTGAATTCCCTGCTGCAATAGAAAAATCGAAATTATATTTTGTTGATGTCCCGGATGCAAAGCAGTCCGAAATTAGAATCGGTTATCTGGCGCTTCCCTACAATCACCCCGATTATTACCCTGCTGTAGTTATGAACTATAAACTCGGCGGAAGTTTTAGCGGAAACGTAAATCTTATTTTGCGCGAAGAAAAAGGATACACATACGGCGCACGCACTAACTTTAGCGGCTCAAGATACCCGGGTGAATTTGTTGCTTCTGCGGGGGTACAAAGTAATGCCACTCTCGAATCGGCAGAAATATTTAGAGACGAAATTTCAAAATACCGCAACGGAATTTCGGATGAAGATCTTGCGTTCACAAAAAATTCGCTCATAAAATCAAACTCAAGAAGGTTTGAAACTCTGGGTGCATTGATTGGGATGCTGAACAATGTAGCAACATATGCCCTCCCTTACGACTATGTAAAAAAAGAAGAGGAGGTTATTCTTGATATGACCGCCGCAAAACAAATAGAACTCGCACAAAAATATCTCGATCCAACTAAGATGGTTTATCTTGTTGTTGGTGATGCAAAAACGCAAATGGAGCGATTGAAAAAATTAGGATTCGGCGATCCTATTCTCGTAGACATATACGGGTTACAGCAGAAAAAGAATTAATTATCACACAATTTAAAATAAAAAAACCGGCAGTTCATTCTGTCGGTTTTTTCTATCTACTTAAAAGTACCCAATCGAAGCATCATTTATTTTATCAACCATTTCATTACGGTTATGTGAAGATTTTAATCGATATAACTTCGATTAGTTTTTTGTTGCTTTATATTCGGTTCGATAAAAAGATTAAATACCCAAACAATAAAACATCTCGGTTTTTGCGCTAATGAGGTTACTGAAATCATTTTAAAATTTATTCGATTGTTTTTCCCCATAACAATTTGAAAATAAATTAGCCAACTTAATTATTACATCACCTTACGCAAAAATTATTCTTTGTGAAACTTAGTGTTACCTTCGAGTGACTTTGTGCAGCAAAATGCAATAATATCGCAAACAACAGAAAGACTGTTGGCGCACCATAATTTATTAACCCAAAAGATACCACAACTGAGCAAGCGCAAAACACGCAGCAAACCCCATAATAATCGGGAGAAATGTTGAAACAAGTGTCCACTTTACACTTCCTGTTTCTTTATAAATTGTATAAATAGTAGTTGAGCAAGGATTATGCAGCAGAGAAAATAACATTATACTTATACCTGTAAGCATCGTCCATCCGCCCGCATGGAGTATGTTTGCGGTAGCTTCAACTGAATCAAGTTCAAACATAACACCGCTCCCGCCGCCTATACCGCTTAAGCCTGAAACAAGAACAGTTAGCATTAAGACTGTTGGAATAACAATTTCATTTGCCGGGATTGCAATAATATATGCAAGCAGTATTACGCCGTTAAGCCCCAACAATATCCCTAATGGGTTTGACCAGTTTATAAATATTGCGGCAATTGTTTCGCCGCCGATATAAATATTTGCCACAAGCCAGATGACTATACCGGCAGGAATAGCAAATACTATTGCCCGCCAAAGAACGAATAATGTTCTGTCAATTAATGAAGTATAAAGTGTCTGCAAAACTCTCGGCGGTCGGTATGGCGGCAGTTCAAGACTAAATGCAGATGCTTCTCCCTTCAAAACAGTTCGTGATAAGAACCATGATACAAGTAAGCTCAATGAAATGCCGAGCAGGGCAACACCAACCACGGCGCCTGCGGAAACAAGTCCGGCAAGATGCGGCGGGGCAACAGCTCCAATAAAAATAGTTGCAATTAAAATTTGAGTAGGCCATCTGCCGTTGCATAGTGAAAAGTTATTTGTGATGATAGCAATCAGCCGTTCTCTTGGGCTGTCGATAATTCTTGTAGCAACTACACCGGCAGCGTTGCAGCCGAAACCCATACTCATTGTTAAAGCCTGTTTACCGTGCGCTCCAACTTTTCTATAAAGATTGTCCATGTTGAAGGCTACTCTCGGAAGGTAACCGAAATCTTCCAACAGAGTAAAGATTGGAAAAAATATTGCCATCGGGGGAAGCATTACAGCAATAACCCACGCCATTGCAAGATACGCGCCGTCAATTAATAAGCCGCTTATCCACCACGGCACGCCGACAGAATCAGCAAAGTGTTTTAATGCGGGATGAAAATTATCGACGAGAATAGAAGCCAAATAGCCAGAGGGGATATTAGCTCCTTCAATAGTTATCCAAAAAACTACCGCGAGCAGCAGAAACATAATTGGAAAACCAAGCCATCGGCTCGTAACAATTCTGTCGAATGTTCTGTCAAAATTATACGCCGATTTTTTATCTTCATACACAACAACAACTGATGCAATTTTTGCGGCATCGGCATAAATAGATTCTGCAAGTGAGTCGTGAAAATCTTCCCCTATTTCCCAGCGCAATTCATCCGCCAGGTTTAATATTTCATTAGCGTTTTTTGTTTCATTCATCGTCATGTTTCAATTACCTGGTTTTGTTCTTGTGAAACCGGGTGGTATAATTCGTTAAGCTCACCGTTTTTTATTGCGTCAATCATTCGCTGGTCGCCGTCTAACAGCCGCAAAGCAACCCACCGCGCGTTTGGAAGCTGCGGATATTGTTTTAATACTTTACCTGTTAACTTTTCAACTGCGCGTTTAAGCTCGTATGTTTCACTGCTTATGCGGTGAGGTTTACATTTATATTTTCCCGAGGCAACTTCAAAAATGGCATTTAGCAGTTCGGGCATTCCTCTGTTTTGGCGGGCAGCGGCAAGTATAACCGGAATGCCGAGTTCGCGAGAAAGACTCCTGCCATCAATTGTAATATTTTTTCTTTCCGCTTCATCGATGAGATTAACACATAAAACTGCTTTTTCGGTAATCTCTAAAACCTGGAGGACAAGATTTAAATTTCGTTCCAGCATCGTAGCATCTACAACAACTATAGTAACATCGGGTTTACCGAATAAAATAAAATCACGGGCAATCTCTTCGTCCTGACTTGTGGAAAGGAGAGAATACGTTCCAGGCAAATCAACAATTTTAAATTTTTTGCCGCTGAATGAAAATGCGCCTTCCGCACGCGAAACCGTTTTCCCAGGCCAGTTCCCTGTGTGCTGCCGCAGCCCAGTTAAATTATTAAAGACGGTACTCTTCCCTGTGTTAGGGTTGCCGGCAAGTGCAACAACAAAATCAAACTCAGACATATTAATTCCTTGTTTAATTAAGTTGCCGGGTTTGTAAGCCGGACAGCTTTCGCATCCATTGATGTCACTCATACTTTTACTTCTTCTGATATTAGTTTTATATAAATCTGCTGAGCTTGTTTTTTTCTCAAACCAATCGTTGCACCGCGAATTTTATAAGCTATCGGGTCGCCCCATGTGCTTACAAATTCATTTGAAATTTTTGAACCTGGTACTACGCCAAGGTCCATCAATCTTCTGCGCTGCGTTCCTCGGCATGCTTTCGATAGTCCGGTTACCTCAGCTTCATCCCCTTGTTTTAATTCAAGCAGTGTTTTATATTTTTCAGGCACACGGTCGAACTTGGAAAGAGGCGCGACCGAAATATTTTTTGCAAATAACGGAGCAAGTATTACTTCTTCGCCGTTTGCTTCAAATTTTATTCTTACCTGCGATACTTCCAACATTTTTACGTGCATCCCAGGGTACAAACCTTCAGCAATCAACTGAGAGTAAATTGTAGCCGGTTCATCTTCAAGGTGAACTATCCGCGCAACATCACCGGTTTTTAATGACGAAATATATTCCCATTTTTTATCGGGGAGCCCGCCGTTAGCCGTTGGTATCGGGTCGCCATGCGGGTCGTAAACCGGATTACCAAGTTTTGCGGCAAGCGCTTCTGCTTCTTCGGAAGAAATATCATGCTCTTTTAGCTCGGCGTTAATATGCCATTCGTGTTCGGGAAAGCTGGTTTTATCTGCGAGGTATCTTTCCCACAAACGATGCGTTCTAATTACTCTAAGTGCGTAGGAACGCCCTTCAGGGGTTAGCTGTAAGTAATCGCCGTTTACGGCAAGACCCATTGAGTTAATTTTTTCCGCCACCTTTGCGGCAACATCATGCGAGATGTTTAAGTTTTCTGCAATGCTTTGTTGAGTACAGTTTATTCCTTTGTCTTCACAATCGTAAAGTTGTTTTAAAGCATCTTCCACATAAACTCGTTCATTTAAATTTTTTCTTTTTTTTCTTTTTGCCACAGTTCCTATTTTAGGCATAAAGAAAAAAAGTAGAATGCTTACCGCAATTACAACAAAATAAAATTCCATAATTATTTAACTCGCTACAATTTCTACAAAAATCTTTTCGGCTAATTTTTCACTGATATCAAAATAGAATTTGTTAATTTTTATTTTTAATGATTTATCGAAAGCTCTCACTTCTTCAACAATAATTTCTTTATTTAGTTTTATTCCAATTTCACTTATGTAATTTAAAAACTCAGTATGAAAATCGTTTACTCGTACTACATAACATTTATCGCCTGCATTAAGATGAGAGAGCGGGACATGTTTGGGAAGTTTTGGCATTACTCCGTTTTTTGCCGGTATCGGGTCGCCATGCGGATCATACTTAGGGAAATTTAGAATAACTTCTAATTTGTCTATCAGTTCATCGGAAGATGAATGCTCAAGTTTGTGAGCTTCATCGTGAATTTTTTCCCACGGAAGACCCACAACATCATGCAGAAACACCTCCCATATTCTATGCCGCCTAACAATATTACGGGCGTAAACTTCCCCTTTTTTTGTTAGATTTATGCCTTTATAGCGCTCATACTTTATATCACCATCGCGCGATAATTTTTTTAGCATATCGGTAACCGCCGCACCGGAGATGTTCATCATTTCGGCAATTAATGTCGGCTTAATCTGCTCATTTTCATCTTTATGTTTGAAGATAATACTTAAATAATCTTCTTTTGATTTATTAGTCACTTTAAATATTAAGGAAATTGTTAAATCAAAGTTAAGCGTGCCTAAATTTAATGTCAAGCCTTCTAAACATACCGCAAAAATATTATAGAAAAATAATAATAATGATTGAAACACAACCCTAAAGGTCTTATCTTTTGGGTGTTAACCTTAATTTATAAACATTCGTAAAAGGAAAACATATGAAAAATATATTAACAGCAGTGGTTCTTTTCGTATTATTCGGAATGTTTGCTTCTGCAAACGCACAGCAAATGGTTCAGAGCGGAAAGTTTATGGCAAATGGTGATACACCAGGCTATACTCTTGATAAAAATTCCGGTGACAGATCAGTTTCTCTCGATGTTACATTTTTAACTCCATTCGAGACAAAACCTGATATCGTTCTTTCGTTAGTTGCTATTGATGCAGACAAAGCAGAAAATCTGCGCTACTCGATCGAAACTAAATCTGTTTCACGTGATGGTTTTACTGTTAAAATCAATACATGGGGAGCAAGTAAGCTATACGCAATTACCGGAAATTGGTTAGCTCATACCAAGTAAAATTTAGGCTGCTTCGGCAGCCTTTTTTATTTTAAATACTTCGTAATTTACGCATCCCATTTTTTTAATCTTTATATGAAACCCGCATAATTTTTATCCGTAAATAACCTTGCCTGGCAGCGCGCCTGTGTGTTCCCCTTTATCAATTACTGTTTTACCGTTGACGATAACATACGGTATTCCCTCCGGATATTGGTGCGGCTCGGTAAACGTTGCCTTATCTTGAATTGTGTTAAAATCAAAAAGAACTAAATCAGCATTTAAGCCTTCGTTTATTTTCCCCCTGTCTTTGAAGCCTAATTTATCGGCAGGCATCAAGGTCATCTTTTTTATCATCTCCTCGAGCGAGCAAATTTTTCGTTCGCGCACATACTTTGCTATAGCACGCGGGAAAGTTCCGTATGCACGCGGGTGGGCTATACTTCTATTCATCGGAGCGTACGGTGCGTGCGAGCCTGCATCGGAAGCAATCATTACAAGAGGATGGGCAAGTATCTTTTCGGTCGATTTTTCTTCCATCCCGAAGCCCATCATCATTACATCATTTTCAGATTGAAGCAGAATATTTACTGCCGTATCAAATTCATCCACGCCAGCCTCTTCTGCTATTTGATGAATTGTTTTTCCCTGATAATATTTGAATTCTTTTTTACCAATGCTCGAAATTAAAACGCCGCTCCATTCACCATCAAGATTGCTAACTTTTTTCTCCGCATAATTTTTAATATCATTTTTTAGTGAGGTGTCTTTTAAGCGTTCTAAGAATTTTTCATCACCGCCATCGCGCGACCATAAAGGAAACAGCGATGACAAGTTTGTATGATATGCAACGTATGTATATCTATCGGCGTGAACTTCGAGTCCATTGCCAGCCGCACGATCAATCCGTTCAAGCGCTTCATCGGCTTTATGCCAGTTTGATTTTCCGGAAACTTTTAAATGAGAAATTAATAATCTGCCATCTGATTCTTTCGCAATCCGAATAGCTTCTTCAACGGATTCTATTACTGTGTTATCTTCGTTTCGCATGTGTGTGGAATATAAGCGGTGTTTTAACGGCGCGGCTTTGCACAATTCAATCAACTCTTCTGTTGAAGCAAAACTGCCAGGCGTGTATTCCAAACCTGTTGAGAGACCAACGGCGCCCTGCTCAATTGACTGATAAACAAGTTCAACCATCTGTTTCATTTCATCAGCGGTTGCAGGGCGGTCATCATAACCAACAACCATTT
>JAIOIM010000132.1 GCA_019912505.1 Ignavibacteriaceae bacterium | reverse complement strand
GTTAAAGGGAAGCTGAATATTTTCGAAAAAGTAGATTTTACTAAGTTATTTAACAAATAATTAATTATGGAATTTTATTATAAAAAAATAAATGAGGAACAATGAAAATAGTTGCAATGATACCCGCACGATTAGGAAGTCAGAGAATTGCAAAGAAAAATATTCGGTTGATAAACGGAAAGCCATTAATTTCATACATTATTGAGGCCAGTATTGAATCGGAGATATTCGAGGACATTTATATCAATTCTGAAGCTGAATTATTTTCTCATCTAGCTGAAAGCTATAATATCAAATATTACAAACGTCCGGAAAACTTATCCTCAAACCAAGCTACCAACGATGATTTTACATTAGATTTTTTGCAAAAAATTGATTGCGATACAGTAATTCAACTATTGCCAACTTCTCCTTTTATAAAATCTGAGGAAATTAAAGACTTTGTCAATAATATGATAGAGAATAATTATGAAACACAAATTAGTGTAAAAGACGTTCAGATTGAGAGTATATACAACAACCAGCCAATAAATTTTGATCAACTCAAGCAAACGCCGCCATCTCAGTTATTAAAACCGGTAAAGGCATATGCTTGCGGAATTATGGGCTGGGACAAGAAACGATTTTTAATGAATATGGAAAAGTACGGTGCTGCATATCATGGGGGAGACGGGTCAATTGGGTTTTATGATCTGAAGGGTTATTCAACAGTTGATATAGACACAGAAGATGATTTTCTCCTTGCTGAAGCAATAACGCGTGCTCAAAGGGTCAAGCATAATTTCCCTGAATATTATTCTGATAAAACTCATCGAATTATTCGGGATGCTGACAGAGAAAGAATTCTTGAAAGTGATGGTGTTAAAAAGAATATATTGAATGAGTTTAACAAAGAAATAACCGATGTGGATGAAATTATTAGGCGGAATGGATTAGAATCATCCTGGTCATATACTTTAGTTGATTCAAAATCGAATTGTGCTACTCTGATTGCCCAGTTACCTGGAGAAGGAAATCGATTCCACTTTCATAACGATTGGGATGAATGGTGGTATATTTTAAGAGGCAAATGGGAATGGTTTGTTGAAGGCAAGACACACATCGTAAAAAAAGGTGAATTGGTGTATATTGAAAGAAATAAACGTCACAAAATCACATGCATCGGTAATGAAATGGGTATAAGATTAGCCGTGAGTAGAGCTGATGTTGACCATATTTACGATGTAGAAGATTTTTAAATTATAAAGAAGGATTATTGACTATGGGAATAGTATCAGTATTTGATTTAAAAGTTGATTTTTATAAAAGTCATAACTCTTACGTTTTTGATAAAAACACCGGGAGTGAATTTTTCGATTTATTTTGTATGTATTCTTCATTACCGTTAGGGTATTCTCATGAAATATTTGATGCTGAATTTAAAAGAGAAGTTGAGGGAGTAGCTCACCTTAAAATGGCTAATAATGTTTTTCAAACCGATGAACTACAAGAATTTATTATCAAGTTTTCTCAATATTCATTGTATGAAGATTTGCATTTTTGTTCAACAGGTGCACTCGCAGTTGAATCAGCAATTAAATGCGCCATGGAATATAAAAAAATTGATGACCCAGTGGTTCTTGGTTTAAAGAAAAGCTTCCATGGTGTTAATAGTTGGGGTTTTATTACCGACAGATTTGCGGCAACTGCCGAGAGAATGAAGTTTTTCCCCAAAAATAACTGGAGAAATCTTGATATAGATGAT
>JAIOIM010000131.1 GCA_019912505.1 Ignavibacteriaceae bacterium | reverse complement strand
GTTCAACCCAGTTAGCTTTGCAGTAATAGCCATCATATATTTTCATTCTTCTTTGTCTGCCGCCCGCTAATATTTTTGCCGGTAATTCAATAAACCAATCCCGAAAGGTATTGTGTTCTTCTCCCCAATATTTTTTTATCTTATACCTCATCATTACAGATAAGTTGTATGCAAATACGCTTATCTACCACAAGAGATCATTTGCATAAAAATTATTTGTTAATGTTTTTCCAGCTAAGAGTTGATTTTTTACTTGCTCTATCCAGTTCTCACTTGTTGAGCGTTCTTTATATTTCTTGTGCAGTGCTGCCGGGGCAAGTTCTAAGTTTGAACAATAACAAGCGTACTGATACAGCGGAACTCTCTCTGTTTGATCAAATAAACTGCCGTTAAAAAATCTGCTGTCTGCTCTAAAAAATATTTTCTCTATTTCTTCCAGCAATATCTCCACTATTTGTTTTACGAATGAAAGTATGCCGTTGGACGTATAGGCACTGCCGGTTCTAAATCTATTATGAACAACTATTTTTAGTTCGCTTGCAAAAGCTAATAATGGATGATAACTCTTAGCTCCCTTTTTAACCGGATTATACCCTTTGTCTGCACCTTGTTGTTTCCCATAAACAGTTTGTACTGTTGAGTCACAGTCTATGGTTATTGACGTTAATTTGCTTGCTCGCAGCCAGTCCCTTATTTTCTCAAATGTGTATTCTTGAAACAGAACCGAACTGTTCTAATTTTTTCAACCTCTGCCCAACGACGTCTTTGTTTATGTTTGTTTGCAAGTTTAATAAGCATTGCACCAAACTGTCCGATGTGAAATTTGCTATTCGGGCTGCCCGGTTTACTCCCGACAGCGATGCCAAAAGTAGTGAGAGTAGTACTTGTGCGTAACTGAACTTTGTTGCACTTGTCTTTTCAGTTGGAAAGAGATTGTTAAGTTCTTTGCCGATATTTATTTTGTTCATCAGAAAAGTGGTGTTTTGTTGTTAATTTTTTTTACACTACAAAATTAACCAACTCACGCCACTTTCCCTGATCTTTATTTTAGATTTTTAGAATATATTCTAAAAGCGGGCGCCTGGCAAACCGTGCACCGTTATTATTTTATTGTTAATTCTATCCTTAAATGCACGTGTCGAAATGCGCGTGACGAAATGCGCGTGCCGAAATGCACGTGCCGGTAAACCGGCACGCTGCACAAAAAAAGCCCGGTAAGCCGGGCTATGATATCACATCACAGATTTTTTATTTTTTAATAATGTCATTTGGCGGCTGAGTTTGCGTTGCACTAAGCTTGCACCGCATCGAGCTTGTCGAGATGTCGAAGTGTCGAACCCCTGCTCAATTCTGTTTTAGCTGCTCAATAATAATATGCTTTTATGTTACTATTAAATTATTTGAGGCTGAGGGTCAGACTCCATCGGAATTTAATATTTGTAGAAACAACCAACCCCAAAATTAACCCGGAACTTCGTAGAAGTTCAATAATAATTTTATGCAAAAAATGATAACCCCATAATCCGTATATAATAAATAATTTTATGAATGTTTTTATTATTTAATGAAAAACAAAAAACAACATTGCCGTCATCTTCAGATGACGGACTGATTTGATGCCCGCTATTATTGGGCTTTAGCCACATGCGCTAAAAATAAATGCGGCTAAAGCCAATATTTTTTTCATTCTCATTTTACGTTCGTTGAAGCAAACGGTAATAATATTATTTATTACAACACCGCCACGCGCCATAAACCATAACACTGCAAAAGCAGGATGAATTGTGCATTCTTCCCAAAATATTCTCCAATTCGCCCACTAAAATTATTTATACAAAAAAACAAAAAACATTTGTTTCTTTCCGTTTTTTTTTTTATAACTTTGCAAAAAGATTTAATGGGAGCACTTATGAAACGAGCTAACAAAAAAATAAATTGCTATTTACGGGGTAACGGTGGTGAAAAAATTAATTTACGCGCTGCTGTTCCGGGTATAACTACTAAAACCAATTACACATTTGTTTCAAACACGGAACAAACACTCAACCACATTATATTATTCAAAAAATTCAATCGTAATTCATTGTACATTATTCATTATACATTGTACATTACAAGGAGGTTTGTGTGAGACAAAAACTTACTCTCTTATTTAGCATAATAACAACAGCGGTTATTTTGCTTGTCGGCTGCAACAAATCCTCGCCGCCAACGCAGCCACCGGACGAGCAGCCGAATATTGAGTTTACCCTTGTGGGTAAAACTTGTACCGAAGCATGGATAAAACTAAAGGTTGATGATATTCTTTCAGCAGCGGTTTATAAAAATGATTCTCTTATAATAAATATTCAAAGTACAAGCATAGATACATCTTTCTACCAGGATAATTTACTGCCGAATAAATCATATAAATTTAAAGTAACGGTTGAAGTTGAGGAGAGTAAAAACTTCTCGAAGGAACTTACTTTCCAAACGTTGGATACTACAAGCCAAAACTTTACTTACCAAATATGGGAGTTCGGGGAAATCCCTGCAAATATATTTTATGATGTTTCTATAATAAATGATAATGATGTTTGGGTTGTCGGAGATTTTAATACAACCGAATTAGACTCTCTCGGGGGAATAATTAACTATAACGCAGTTCACTGGGACGGAACAGAGTGGGTTAAAAAACGAATACCTTTCGATGGCTGCGGCGCAGTTAGATATCCAGATTTATATTCTGTGCATGCTATTAATGCTAACAATGTTTTGTTTGCACGCGCTGGAACCATTGTGCATTTTAATGGCACCAACTATTTAAATCACTGTGAATTAAATCCCTTGTTAACTGGTAGTAATAGGAAAATATGGGCAGAAAATAGCAATAACATTTATGTTGCTGGCGAGTTGGGTAATTTATCGTATTATAATGGTAATGAGTGGAGGCGAATATTTACCGGCACAGCATTACATCTACTCGATATCTACGGTAATGGAAGTGGGGAGATTTACTCAGTGGGAGTCGGCGACCAGTTTCATGGTGCAGGGGATACAACGGGTATTCTACTGAAAGGAAATTCATCCGGTTTTTCCAAAATGGTTGAAGGAAGAATAGTTAGCGAAAATGAATTATTTAATCCCCATTTAATGGGAGAGCTTTCAACTGTTTGGCTTGATGAAAATAATACATTATATACCGGAGGACATTACCTTTACCATTTTAAAAATAATAAATGGGATTTTGTAAATTCGTTGGTTGATAATCACTATGGAGGAAATTTGGGAGCATATCAGTGGGCTTACATAAACGCAATAAGGGGAAATGCATCAAATGATTACATCTTTGCCGGAGAAAGAAATACTTTACGACATTTTAATGGTTTTCGTTGGAAACAATTAGGGAATCCTTATAATTTTTCTA
>JAIOIM010000130.1 GCA_019912505.1 Ignavibacteriaceae bacterium | reverse complement strand
GGATGGGCGGACTTGAGACACTTGGACAGATAAAGGAATTTAATTCTAACATACCTGTTGTTATGATTACAAAAAGTGAAGAAGAAACTTTAATGAATGAAGCTATCGGAGGAAAAATAAGCGATTATTTAACCAAGCCGGTTAACCCAAGCCAGGTGCTGCTCGTCTGTAAAAAAATTCTTGAAGGGAAAAAAATATCAGGTCAGTTTGCTGCAAAAGATTATCTCCATGATTTTAACGAAATATCGATGCAGCTTACAAATAATCTCGATTTTGAGGAATGGGTAGATATTTACTTAAAACTTACCAATTGGGATGTTGAACTTGACCAGCATCCGAACATCGGTTTGCACCAAACGCTCAACGATCAGAAAAAAGAAGCTAATAAAGAGTTTGGAAAATTTGTTGAAAAAAATTACCGTAGTTGGATAAAAAATCCGGATGATCCTTACTCGCCTACATTATCCCCAAAAATATTTGAAAAATATGTCGTCCCGCATGTTAAAGATGAAAGATCAATCGTATTCTTTTTTGTAATTGATTGTCTCCGCCTCGACCAATGGCTTGTGATGGAGAAACATCTTTTGGAATATTTTAGAATTGAAAAAGATTATTACTATTCTATTCTTCCAACGGCTACACCATACTCCCGTAACTCGTTATTTGCCGGTTTATACCCCTCGGAGATAGAAAACTATTACCCCGATATTTATCGTACCGATAACGATGAAAACAGCATGAATAAAAATGAAAAAGAGCTGCTTCAACTTTTTCTCGACCGTAAGCGTATAAAACTGCGTAACGACCTAAAGTACACAAAAATTATCGATCCTGATGTCGGTAGAAATTTTGAGCAGAATATTTTAAGCTATCAAAACACTCACCTTAACGCAGTTGTAGTAAATTTTCTTGACATGATTGCACACGGAAGATCGGACTCTGAAATACTAAAAGAAATTGCGCCCGATGAAGCTGCTTATAGATCGCTTACGGATAGTTGGTTTAAGCATTCCTCTTTGCTAAATACATTTAAAGCAATAGCAAATGTTAAAAATATAAAAATTGTAATTACTACCGATCATGGAAGTATAAGGGCGTTAAGAGGCGCTAAAGTTTTGGGCGATAGAGAAGCATCAACAAATTTGCGTTTTAAATTTGGGCGTAATTTAAAGGTTGATGATAAACATGCGGTATATGTAAAAAACGCCGATGAATATAAACTTCCGAAGATGGGTGTAACCATAAACTATATTATTTCAAAAGAAGATTATTATTTTGTTTACCCGACTGATTATCACAAGTTTTTAACACATTACAAAGACACATTCCAGCACGGCGGTATTTCTATGGAAGAAATGATTCTTCCCGTTATTACAATGGAACCAAAATAATGCTTTTGCCCTTTGCCAAAATAGTAAGAACCGAAGAAGATACAATTAAAATTGCCGATGAATTTTCGAGCAAGATAAAACCGGGTGACGTAATTGTATTAAATGGAAATCTTGGTGCGGGTAAAACGTTTTTCGTAAAGTATGTGGTAAAAAATTTTGAAATAGATAATGTAAATAGCCCTACTTTTGCTATTGTAAACGAGTACAATGGCAAGCATAAAATATATCATTTCGATTTTTATAGAATCAACAATTCGTCCGAGTTGTTCGATATAGGATTTGATGATTATCTTAATGATGATAATGCTATAACTTTTATTGAATGGGCTGAGTTGTTCCCTGAAATAATTCCGCGAGAAAGGTTCCAGGTGGATATCATAATGAATAATAATTTGTCGCGCGCTTTTTCAATAACAAAAATAAACCCTATAAAAATTCATATTAGTTAATAATGGATTTATCAAAACCAATTTTATCTATAGAAACTTCGGGTAGTTTGTGCGGCGCATCCGTTTACATCGATGACGCACAATATTACACCGTAAATGTTCATCAAAAAAATATACATGCCGAACGGTTATTCTCATGTATCGATGATGCAATAAGACAGTCGTCATTAACGCTTAATGATATCGGCGCAATTGCGGTTTCTGCGGGACCGGGCTCTTTTACAGGGCTTCGTATCGGAATGTCGGCGGCTAAAGGATTGGCGTTTGGCTCCGGATTACCTATAATACCCGTTCCAACGTTTGAAGCGCTTGCATTTCAAATCTCTACTTATTTGAAAGACGAAGCTGAATTTATAATTGCAAATAAAGTAAATATTGAAGAGATATATTTTGCAAAGTTTAAAGTTACCGGTAATAGTTATATATTTGCCGAAGATTTACAGATAATACACAAAGAAGAATTTTTAACCCGGGTTGGCGATGATTTAGTTTATGGCAGCGCATGCAGCGATTTTAACAATTACAATTTTAAATCCGGCGTATCTGTCTCCGATTCTTTTTACATTGCAAAATGGAGCCGGTACTTTGGTCACGATAAAATTCTTTACGATTATGATTATTTAGAACCCAATTACTTAAAAAATTTGATTATTCAGGAGCGGAAAAATGCTTAACAAAATGTTTGTTTTTATTCTTTTTATTTCATTCACAATGAGTGCTCAAATACTAGGGCCTAAAGCTGTCACTCAGCAACTCGAATTTGACTTTGGAAATGTTCAGGAAGGCAAATCGGTAGAAAATTATTTTGTTGTTACAAACAGCGGCGGCGACTTACTAAAGATTTTGAACGTTCGCGCATCGTGCGGCTGTACTGCCGCCAAACCGGATAAGGATTTTCTAAAACCGGGTGAATCGGCAAAAATTAATTTTAATTTTAACACTACCGGCAGATTCGGTCATCAGGAAAAATTTGTTTATGTTAATACAAACGACCCTAACAATAAAGAGATAAAGTTTAAATTTTACGGCGACATAGTTCAAGCAAAAACTGTTTCTAAAACTGCACAACCAAGAATTTCTTTTACCAAAACACAACACGATTATGGAATAGTTAAAGAAGGCGGCATTTACGGTTATACTTTTCAATTTAAAAATAACGGTAAAGGCACTCTTATAATAAATGATGTTAAAACCTCTTGCGGTTGCACAGCGGTACTTCTGAGCAATAAAGAAATTAAACCGGGCAGCGATGGTACCTTAAAGGTTGAACTCGATACAAAGAACCGCGTGGGGCGTATGAGCAGAACAATAACAATTGTTTCAAACGATCCTGAGGAACCAAATAAAGTTTTAACCATTTTTGCCGAACCGAGAAAAGAGACAAATTGATGGCATGGTTTTCAAGAAAAAATGAAAATATTTCTCCCGATACTCAAAAGAAAGAACAGCCCGACGGCTTGTGGGAGAAATGCCCGGACTGCGGTGAGATAGCACATAAAAAGCAGCTTGAAAGCAGTTTGTGGACATGCACAAAGTGTGATTATCATTTTCGTATCGGCAGTGAACAGTATGTAAAAATTCTGTTCGATAATAATTCTTTTAAAGAACTTGATAAAAAAATGCGCTCAGCAGATCCGCTTGAGTTTACAGACACAAAAAAATATACTGAACGTATTCAGTCTACTATAAAAAAATTGGGGATGTATGACGCCGTTAGAACCGGCACCGGTAAAATTAATAACATGGATGTTGCTTTCGGTTGTATGGATTTTAAATTTATCGGCGGAAGTATGGGTTCTGTAGCTGGGGAAAAGTTAGCCCGCGTTATCGACAAAGCATTAAAAAATTCAAGTCCGCTTATCATCATTTCGCAAAGCGGCGGCGCAAGAATGATGGAAGGCGCTTTTTC
>JAIOIM010000129.1 GCA_019912505.1 Ignavibacteriaceae bacterium | reverse complement strand
GCGTTGGTTAAAGAATTAAAAAAAACTGGTTTCAAAATTGTTTACTTAACCGGTAAAATGATGAAGAATGTTTCGGAAAAATTATCATCTGTAAAAAATAATGAAGTGAAACATTTTAAATCGAGAGCAGCATTAAAAAATCTTTTAAGTACAATCGATTTGATGGATAGTGTTGTGCTTGTTAAAGGTTCGAGAGGGATGAAGATGGAAGAGTTTGTAAAAGTTTTGATGGAAAGAGAAAAGTAATAATGCTTTATTATCTATTTGATTATATAAATAAAGTATTTGACCCGCCGGGGTTTGACGTTTTTCGTTACATCACGTTTCGTTCTGCTGTTGCGGCAATAACCGCAATGGCTTTATCCCTTTTTATCGGACCGAAAATAATAAAGTACCTTCAGAAAAATCAATTAGGCGAAGCAAAAAAAATAGACGGACCAAAGTTTCATTGGTCAAAAGCCGGGACCCCTACAATGGGCGGATTAATAATAATTATGTCTATCGCGGTTCCCGTTTTGCTTTGGGGCGATATCCTAAGCATTTATATAATTCTTGTTCTCGGCGGTACAATATGGTTGAGCGCAGTTGGCTTTTTAGATGATTACTTAAAAGTTGTAAAAAAACTTCCTAATGGTTTAATTGCAAGGTATAAACTTTTAGGACAAGTTTTAATAGGACTAATTGTGGGTGCTGTAATTTATTATTCGCCGGAATTCGGTGATTACTCAACCGTAACCACCGTTCCATTTTTAAAAAATGTAAATCTTAATTTTGGTTATTTATATATACCTGCAGTGGTGTTTATAGTTACTGCTACTTCAAATGCTGTTAATTTAACCGATGGTTTAGACGGACTTGCAATAGGTACAACTACTATTGTTATGATTGCTCTGGCAATATTAAGTTATGTAAGCGGCAACGCAATATTTGCAAAATATCTTAATATCATTCATCTTCCCGGCTCCGGGGAATTGACTGTTTTTGTTGCAGCCGTAATCGGTGCGGCACTCGGATTTTTATGGTACAACTCATACCCGGCGCAAATATTTATGGGCGACACAGGTTCACTTGCATTGGGCGGCGCGTTTGGAATACTTGCTGTATTAATAAAGAAAGAATTGTTTATTCCGTTACTCGGCGGTATTTTTTTTATGGAAACAATCTCGGTGATTATGCAAAGATTGTATTTCAAATACACAAAAAAAAGAACGGGCGAAGGTAAAAGAATATTTAAAATGGCTCCGATTCATCATCATTTTGAAATGGAAGGCTGGCCCGAACCGAAAATTGTAATTAGGTTTTATATAATTGCAATAATTCTTGCAATAATTAGTTTGGCTTCGTTTAAGGTAAGATAAAATGAATATCGAAGGTAAAAAAATATCGATTATCGGTGCTGTTAGAAGCGGAATTGGCGCGGCTAAGCTTGTAAAAAAACTTGGCGGTTTTCCGTTTGTAAGTGATGCCGGCAATAAAGATAAATTAGCCGACTCGATAAAAATACTAAAAGAATTAAAATTAGATTATGAAGTGGGAGTTCATTCTTCAAAGCTTTTCGATTGCGCGGTTATGATAGTTTCCCCCGGAGTTCCTACAAATTCTCCTGTAGTAAAAACCGCAATAGAAAGAAATATAAAAGTTATAAGCGAGGTTGAGTTTGCTGCACTATTTTGCAAAGGTAAAATTATTGCAATTACCGGAACAAACGGAAAAACAACCACAACAACTTTGTGTGGTTATGTTTTTAACAATTGCGGAAAAAAAACTTACACTGCCGGAAACATTGGCAATGCGTTTTCTGAAATTGCGCTTGATGTAAAAGAGGACGAATTCGTAGCGCTAGAAGTTTCCAGTTTTCAACTCGATTTTACCGAAACATTTAAACCGGCAGTTTCAATAATCTTAAATATTACACCCGATCATCTAAACCGTTATGATAATAAAATTGAAAATTATATCGCTTCAAAATTAAAAATATTAAAAAACCAAAGTTCAACCGACAGAGTTATTCTTAATAAAGATGATAAAACTTTGATGAATTCTATCGCATCGTTTAAGACAAATGCAGTTTATTTTTCTCTAAGCGAGGTTCAGGCAAACGGAATTTATTGTGCGGGTAATGATATAATATTAAGCAAAAACTCTACTTCAGTTTTCACTTGCAAAAAAGGAGATATTAGTTTACCTGGAAATCATAACCTATATAACGCAATGGCAGTTATTTCTGCTGCAAAAATATTTGAATTAGATAATAAAAAAATAATTGAAGCTCTCGGTTCATTTCAGGGTGTTGAACATCGCCTAGAATTTGTACGCGAGCTTGAGGGTGTAAAGTTTATAAATGATTCAAAGGCAACTAATGTAGATTCTGTCTGGTATGCTCTCCAAAGTTATGACAATTCACTGTTTTTAATTTTAGGCGGACAGGATAAGGGAAATGATTATAACCGGATAAAAGATTTTGTTATTGAAAAAGTAAAAAAGATTTATGCAATCGGATCATCGGCGGATAAAGTATTTAACTTTTTCCACAAAGAGGTTAAAGTTGAGATAACAAAAAAACTTGAAGATGCTGTGCTGGCTGCAAGTAAAGAAGCACGTCAGGGCGATATAGTTCTTCTATCACCGGCTTGCGCTAGCTTTGATATGTTTGAAAATTACGAGCACCGTGGAAAAGTATTTAAGGAGGCGGTGAATAAACTATGATGAAAAAATTAGCCGGCGTTGTTTATTTTGATGTGTTTGCGTTAATGTTACTTGGACTCGTACTTGTAATGAGCGCAAGTAGCACTTATAGCTCAGTAAAATTTGAGGATACTTTTTATCTTTTTAATGCTCATGTCACCCGTATATTAATCGGAATACTCTTAATGAGTTTGACTGCTTTTTTACCTTTTGAATTGTACAAAGATTACAGCAGAATAATTTTAATCGGCAGTATAATTTTATTGGCGTATACATTAGCCGCCGCACCGTCAATTAATGGGGCAGGCAGATGGATTAATCTGGGGGTAGTTAGTTTTCAGCCTGCTGATTTAGCGCGCTTAGCTTTACTGATACATCTTTCAAATATGCTTGTAGAAAAGAAGGAAATGCTTAGTAATTACAAACATGGGTTTTTAAAATTGTTTGTCTGGGTTGGATTGGTTGCCGTTTTAATATTATTGCAGCCAAACTTGAGTAACGCTTTTTTGATAGTTTTTCTTTCACTTGTGTTGATGTTTGTTGGCGGAGCCAAGCTAAAACATATTGCAGCAACAACAGCCCCATTCATATTGCTCGGCGGTTCGGCTGCAATGATTTACTCCCACTCAAGAGAAAGAATTTTAGGTTTTCTAACCTCCTTATTTCAGGGAGGCGAAGTCAATCATCAAGTTACTCAAGCAATGGTTGGCCTTGGCAGCGGCGGCTTTTTTGGAGTTGGTTTAGGATTCAGCAAACAAAACAACTTATTTTTACCCGAAGCTTATGGTGATTTTATCTTTGCAATTCTCGGTGAGGAATTAGGCTTTTTGGGTGCCGTGCTGGTGTTAGTTGCATTTTTGTTATTTTTTATAGCCGGTATTTTAATTGCTAAAAAAGCTACTGACCCGTTTGCAAAGCTGCTTGCTTTCGGAATTACAATTTCAGTTATAACTTATGCATTCGTAAATATTTCTGTTGCAAGCGGAGTGCTTCCCACAACAGGATTGCCATTGCCGTTTATAAGCTACGGCGGCACATCTATATTTTTCACATGTATATCTGTCGGGATGCTTATTAATATTGCAATCTCTTCGAGCAAGGAAGAAAATCCTGAGGAGGTTGAAGAGGAATGACAACAGCAAGGAGATATAAATTTTTATTTGCAGGCGGCGGAACCGGCGGGCATCTGTTTCCGGCGGTTGCGGTTGCAGAAAAGATAGCAGAAAGATTACCCGGCGCAAAAATATTATTCGTGGGTACAAAATCTAAAATTGAAGGAAGAGTAATCCCGAAACTTGGTTACGAATTTAAAGCAATATGGA
>JAIOIM010000128.1 GCA_019912505.1 Ignavibacteriaceae bacterium | reverse complement strand
AATATATTTGACAAAATACATGTAGCAACAAAAAATATTTAGTTGAAATTGTTAAACAAAGTTTTTCCGAATATGCAAAATAAAAATTATGTAATCCGTACTATGACCCGCGATGAAATAAACATTGCGGTTGAGTGGGCGGCTCTTGAAGGCTGGAACCCCGGCTTGTACGATGCCGATTGTTTTTATGCAGCCGACCCGAATGGTTTTTTAATCGGTTTGGTTGATGGCGAACCAATCGCCGTAATATCGGTTATAAAATATGATTCCAATTTCGGTTTTCTCGGCTTTTATATTATAAAGCCTGAGTACAGAAGAATGGGTTACGGAATAAAAATTTGGAACGCCGGTTTGAAATACTTGCAAGGCTGCAATATTGGGTTGGACGGTGTGGTTGCCCAGCAGGATAATTATAAAAAGTCTGGATTTAATCTGGCTTACCGTAATATCCGTTTCGAAGGCATCAGCCGCAGGTTATCCGAAAAGCTGCCGGACGTATTTGAATTATCGAGTGTACCTTTTCAAAAAATTGAGGAATACGACAAGAGATTTTTTCCGGCTGCGAGGAATAACTTTTTGAAGCGCTGGCTCAATCAACCTGAGAGTAAATCATTCGGCGTATTGACGAATGGTAAATTAAAGGGATATGGAATGATACGAGTTTGCAGAAACGGTTATAAAATAGGACCACTCTTTGCGGATACGCCTGAAATTGCTGAGAATATTTTTCTAACATTATCGGCAAATGTAAATGCCGGTCAGCCCTTATTTTTAGATACTCCAGAAACAAATCCAAACGCGGTTAACCTTGCCAAAAAATATGATATGAAAATTGTATTTGAAACAGCAAGGATGTACACCGGCGAATTTCCAGATATTTCCTTAGAGCGGCTTTACGGAGTAACTACATTTGAACTCGGATAAAAAAAGGCTGCATCAACATTTTGAAGCAGCCTTGTTTAAGTTTTTGATAATGGATGCAGAAGAATGTTCCGCATAAAAAAATCATTTTATAAAAATTTAATCTTTATTCATATCAAATTTTTTATCAAAGAAGTTACTTATCCAAAATTCATATTGTTCACGGGCGGCGTGGAAAAACTTTGGAAAACCGACACCGTGCCTTGCATTCGGGTAGAGCATCAAATCAAAATCTTTATTCAGATTTTCTAATTTGTCGATAAGCTGAAGTGTGTTTTGCATATGCACGTTGTCGTCCATTGTGCCGTGTGTAATCAGCAGTTTACCTTTGTAATTCTCTGCATGTTCCATTGCCGAACCGAATTTGTAACCTTCAGGATTTTCGGACGGCTGGTCCATAAATCTTTCGGTGTAAACATTATCGTATAAGCCCCAATCTGTAACTGAATACTCGGCAATGCCGTGTGTAAAATAATCGGCACCGTAAGTTAATGCCATACATGTTGTGTATCCGCCGTAGCTTCCGCCTGTAATTCCAATTTTTGTTGAATCAACAAACGATTTTTTGCGAAGCCATTTTACAGCGTTAATTAAATCTTCCATTTCCCATTTGCCAAGGTTACGATGCATCAGAGCAATTCCTTTTTTACCAAAGTGCCCCGAACCCCGATGATCTAGGCTTATGACAATTATTCCTTTTGAAGCGAGATAATTATCGGCAAACCAATAAGGGTAAGAGTTAGCCACAGTGGCGTTTCCCGGTCCGGAATAAATACTGAATACAACCGGATATTTTTTTGCTTCATCAAAATCGGGCGGCAGTATCCATTTTGCAGGAAGGTTAAATCCATCGCTGCTCGGAATTCTGAACAACTCGGTTTTGCCGAGATTAAATTCATCCATCGCTGGTTGTTTTGCATCTGCAATTAATCTAATTCTATCACCGTCACTATCGAAAAGTTCAAGTTTGTTCGGAGCGTTTATACTGCTGTAACGATCGATAAAATATTTTCCGCCGGGTGAAACCTGGCAACTGTGCGTTGCAGGTATTGAAGTTAACTGATCGGGAGTATTGCCTTCAAGATCAACTTTGTATAAATGCGTTTCCGTCGACTCACCCATAGAGCCATCGAAATAAACTGTTTTGTTTTTTTCATCGATGTAAATTATTTCGTCAACATCCCAATCGCCCGTGGTTAGCTGCTTTATTAATTTACCTTTCATGTTGTAATAATAAAGATGATAATATCCGCTAACACTTGAGCGAAGCAGAAAACCAGTGCCATCGTTGAAGACATAAATGTCTTCAAAAAAATCAACCCATGAAGGCTGCACTTCGGTATAAACTATTTCGCGTTTTGCTGTTTGAGGATTTGCGGAATAAATAACCATTGTATCCTGTCCACGGTTTAGTCTTTCGTAGTAAAGAGTTTTTCCGTCACTCGACCAGAATGGAAAAGCAACGTAACGATCGGTTGTGTCTTCGTCAATCCAAACTGTTTTAGCGGTGTTTACATCGGCTACGCCAAGTTTTACAATCGGATTCGGGTCGCCCGGTTTCGGGTAATACTCCCATTCAAGTTCGCCATGCACACCATCAGCGCGGTAAAGGGGAAATTTGGGAACCGGCGAATCATCAAACCGAAGATAAACTATCATATCGCTGTTTGGAGCCCACCCGTACGCTTTATACGCCGATGCGCGTCCAATAATTTCTTCCATATAAACCCACGAGGCATACCCGTTTTTTACGGCTTCGGTGCCGTCAAAAGTAAGGCGCGTCTCTTTACCGGAATTAATATCCACAACATAAAGATCATTCTCCCGTGTAAAGGCTGCTTTATTGCCATCGGGTGAAAGTGTTGGATTTTTTTCTTCAATGTCCGGCGTGTTTGTAAGCTGTTTCCATTCTTTTGTAAGGCGGTTATAAAAATAGATGTCGTTATTGCCGTTGAAAATATATTTTGCATAATCGGCTGTTTTGTCATCTGCGCGTTCAACAGTAAAACCTTTTGGTAAATCTTTTTTTAGCTCGGTATAATTTATAAATATTTCCGATTCACCGGTCTCGGCATTAACTTTATAAAGAGCGGAAGTTCCCGCTTCTGTTTTCGATTCGAGATAATGGCTTTCATCAAGCCACCCCTGAACACGAGGTATTGAACCAACGAGCCTCGGCTCGGCACCCATATACACTTGTTTAAATGTTAATTTTTTGTCTTGTGCCGAAACATTTAAAAGCGATACGGCGAAAAGAATAATGAAGAATTGAAGTGTTCGTTTAGTCATTTTGAGTCTCCGTTTATTTCAGAAGAATTTTATTTTGAAATTTCGTCAAACAATGTTTTAATGTCAAAATTTATTTTTGCAAAGTTTATTCACGGCGTTGTGTTTTATTCATTTACCAAGCATTTTTTTTGATTAAGCACGTAAACTAATACCGAAATTCAACCCCATCTTCTTACCCGTTTTTTGCATTTGGCAACCCACAAAAGGAACTAAATGACAAACTATTAAATCTTTAAAACTTCTTTCAGCTAATCCATTCCATACCTATCTTTAAACAGCAAATATTCACAACTATTGATTCGATAAAATGTGGTTAAAAGATAAAATATTAGAATTCTTTTCAAAAAAAGAAATAGCCTCCATCGGCGGCGGAAAGAAAGCCGTTGAGAAACAATTGGCAATGGGTAAAATGACAGCGCGTGAAAGAATAACGGCAATACTTGATGCCAATTCTTTTCACGAGTATGATATGTTTGTTACACACGAAGCAAAAGATTTTGGGATGGACAAAAAGGACCTGCCCGGTGATGGAGTAATTACCGGCACCGGCACTATTCTCGGTCATCCAGTTTGTATTTTTGCACAAGATTTTACCGTTGCAGGCGGCTCGCTGGGGCTTGCACACGCGCGTAAAATTACAAAAATTATGGATCACTCAATAAAACTCGGCATACCGCTAATCGGGATAAACGATTCAGGCGGAGCGCGTATTCAGGAGGGTGTAAATTCTCTTGCGGGCTACGGTGAAATTTTTTACCGCAACACACTTGCATCCGGTGTTATACCGCAAATTTCTGTAATACTTGGTCCTTGTGCTGGTGGCGCTGTGTATTCACCGGCGTTAACTGACTTTGTTTTTGTAGTTGATAAAATTTCTAAAATGTTTATTACCGGACCGGAAGTAATAAAAACCGTTCTCGGCGAAGATATTTCGATGGAAGACCTCGGCGGTGCGAGAGTACAGACGGAAATTTCGGGCAATGCACATTTTTTTGCCAACAGCGAACTTGAATGTTTTGATCAGATAAAAAAACTGATGACCTTCATTCCATGGAATAACTCAAAAAAAGCTGCACCTTATCCCGCTAAACCTCCAAAGCCAATATATGATATCGACACTATTATACCGAACGAACCTTCTAAGCCGTACGATATTCGGAATATTATAAAATCGATTTCCGATGATTCAGATTTTTTTGAAATACAGGAACTCTTCGCGCCCAACATTGTAATCGGTTTTATGCGGATAGAGGGTGAAACTGTCGGTATAGTAGGAAATCAGCCGCTTGTACTTGCAGGTGTTTTAGATATCGATTCATCCGACAAAGCCGCTCGTTTTATCCGGTTCTGTGATGCGTTTAATATTCCCCTTATCACATTGGTCGATCTTCCCGGTTACCTCCCCGGCGTCGATCAGGAACATAATGGTGTTATTCGCCACGGCGCAAAAATTCTTTATGCTTATAGTGAAGCAACAGTACCAAAAATAACAATAATACTTCGGAAGGCTTACGGGGGCGGTTACATTGCAATGTGTTCACGACACCTCGGAGCCGATTTTGTGTTTGCGTGGCCTATCGCAGAAATTGCGGTAATGGGTCCCGAAGGCGCGGCAAATATTATTTTCAAAAGTGAAATAGCAAATTCTCCAAACCCCAATGAAACCCGGAAACAAAAGATTCTCGAGTACACAGAAAAATTTGCAAACCCCTATGTTGCCGCGGCTAAAGGTCATGTTGATGCTGTTATTAACCCCTCCGATACAAGAGGTTATCTTATACATTCCTTAAAAATATCAATACAGAAAAAGGAAATTCGTCCCACAAAAAAACACGGAATACCTCCGTTCTAAAAATTATGAAAAATAAAGAATTAAATAAATTATTAATTGATGACACTAACTACGAAACAAATTTTCCAGCAAAGTTTTTACGCAGAAAAAAATATGTAAAAGCCGATCCGAAAAAAGTTTTTGCATTTATTCCCGGAGTTATCACTAATATAAAAATAAAGCCGGGACAAACGATTGGACAGAACGAAAGCATAATTATTCTTGAAGCAATGAAAATGAAAAATGATTTGCTTTCACCCTTAAAAGGAAAAGTAAAAGATATCTTTATTTCGGAGGGACAGATGGTAACAAAAGGTCAGTTATTAATTGAATTTGAGTAAACCAATAATATGTGGACGGCTAAACATCGCCCACAGTTTTGATTGACTTAAAATAGCATTTTTCTAAAGTCTTAACCTCAAACTTTCTCCCATCCAAAACATTGCCTCATAGTGAAACAAGGTTTTATTGCTTATCTCAAATCGGGGCTGTAAATAAAGCATAAAGCTTTGGTTTGGTTCATTTTTATCTTATTTATTTAGCACCATTATTGCAGTATTAGCATTTTAAAAAGATGAAATTTAATGTCGAAATCAGAAACTAATATTTACGAAAAGGCAGGGTTTGAACTTCTGCTCGAAAAATTGCCTGCCGGCATAGTTGTCTTCAATCAAAACTATCAGGTAGAGTATAACAATGGTGTTTTTGGGCAGATGTGTATTTTGTACGGTTTTGAAGAAATCCCTGCTGAAGGGCAACTTCTACCAAAATCAGATTTTGTAAAACGATGTGGTGTAACAGAAGAAATAAGTCTGTTGGTAGAAGGTCATCCTTTTGAAAAAACCATCAAAAGAATAAATACTCTCGACGGTTCAAAAATTAATGTGCTGCTCAAAGGTGTTCCATTTTTTAAGGAAGGAATATTTACCGGAGGGATGATTATTCTGGAGGACTTCAGAGTTTCGGAAAAAGAAGAAAAAGGAAAAACTCTTACGTCGGTTGAATACGCGGCGGTATTTAACAGTTACAATGATTTGTTTTTAGTTACCGATTGTGAGGGAACGGTTTTATACAGCGGTGGAAAACAGTTTGAGAATTTATTCAAAAAAAATCTTGCAGCCGCTGATAATATAGTTTACAAGTTATTCCCCACTTCATCAGAAGAATTGAAAAGAGCAATCAGTCGGGGTTTAGAAAACACATTTTCCGCAAAATATTTTTTTAATGACTTAGAATATATTTTTAAATGCACGGTTGAAACTGTAATCCGGCAAAGAAAAAATAACAATCTTGTTTTTTTGCTATTTACTGATATTACTAACGCACATGTTGCGGAGTTGAATAAGGATAAGGAACTCCGTGAATTAAAACGCTACCAGATAATTACTGAAGCTGCTACCGATGCCGTATTTGCAATAAATGCTTCCGGCGAAATAACATTTTGGAATAAAGCTTCCGAAAACCTTTTTGGGTTTAGCAGAAGCCAGGTTTTTGGAAAATTTTTCGGTAAGGTATTGAGTTTTTTTGATTACGAATATTTTGAAAGCGTAAAAAAAGAATTAAAACGGGATTTGATTTGGAAAAGCCGCTTTAACGTAATAAATAAAAACAGGGAAAAGGAAATTGTAAAAGCAAGTTTTACTCAATTAAAGGATGAAGAACAAACGATTATAGTTCTTTGCAGCAATGAAACCGAGCGGCATAATGTAGAAAAACAACTCCGGCACTCTGAAGAAAAATATAGAAATATTGTTACCCAAGCCAACGAATTTATCTGTTCAATCTCCCTTGATAATTTTATTCAATATGTTAACCCTGTATTCCTTGAAACACTCGGTTATAACGAAGAAGAATTAATTAACTCAGATTTTCAAAAGCTGGTTGATAAAAGCGAGATGGATCCGCAGCTTCTGAATTTTTCAACCGATCAAACGAAATTTAACATAATTGAGGTCCCTGTATTAAAAAAGAACGGCGAGCGGTTATATCTTTTAGCAAAGTTTTCACCCGTAGTAAACGATGACGGGCAGGCAAGATATTACAACGGCTTTTTAACAGATATTACAGCAGCAAAAGAAACCGAAAAAGAGTTGCGTATTTTTAAGCTTCTTTTCGAAACTTCGAAAGATGGGATAGCGGTTGAATCCGAGGGGGTAATAAATTATGCAAATAATGCTCTAGGCGAACTATTCGGGTATCAAACCGGTTTACCACTTCAGGGGAAAAATTTTACAGATCTTGTTTATCATGATGATATCCCCGCAATAACCCGCCACCTAAATTCGCTGGATGAAAATATTCCCTCATCTGTTAGTTTTGAGTTTACTTTAAAAAGAGAGGACAGATTAAAATACTTTGTTGATGTATCTGCTTCATCTTTCAAATCAGGCAATACCGCATTAAAAGTTTTTTCGATGCGTGATACTACAGAAAGAAAACGCTCGCGGCAAGCGTTAAGGGACAGTGAACAACGTTACCGGAACCTTACGGAAAATATAGATGATTTTATATATAAACTCGAGAGGGTGGGCAAATCAACCCGACCTGTATTTTACACTGCCTCCGTGGAAAAGATAACCGGTTTTTCTCAAACAGAATTTTTAACCGATTCAAAATTGTTTTTTAAAATAATCCATCCTGATGACTTTGTATTTGTAAAAAGAAAAATAAGAGTTTTATTACGAAACCGTATTCAACTTTCAGAAGAATTTGAATTTAGAATTATTCATAAATATGGCAATAGCGTTTGGGTGCGTAATAAAGCAAACATTTTGCGTGCCCCAAACGGCGAGGTTGAAACCATTTACGGTTTGATAAGCGATATTACATTAAGGAAAAAAGCCGAAGAAGAATTAGAGAACACAACTCAAAATCTTGTAAAATTAAATGAAACCAAAGATAGGTTTATTTCAATTATTTCGCACGATCTTAGAACTCCCTTCAGTTCAATTCTCGGCTTTACAGATCTTCTGTTGAATGATGATGAATTATCCAACGATGAAAAGAACCAGTACGTAAGATTTATACAAGACTCATCTAAATCAATGCTCTCTCTTGTTAACTCACTACTCGACTGGACCAGGCTTCAGACCGGTAGAATAAATTTTGAACCGGAGAGATTAAACGCTGCGGCATTAATCAATTCGTCAATGCAGGCGCTAACAGGCGCGGCAATGCAAAAAAATATTGAACTGACCAATTTAGTAT
>JAIOIM010000127.1 GCA_019912505.1 Ignavibacteriaceae bacterium | reverse complement strand
TAAAGGTTTATTATTATTTTTGTTCCTCTTGAAAAGCTCCATTGATTATCCTTGTTTGTTTTTTCGAACTTCAAAGATAAGGAGCTTTTCTTATTTCTTAAACTTTCGGATAGTTATGGAATTTATATTAAAATTGTTTGTACGGCGATTATAATTATGTATAAAAAATTAGTTGAACAACAAAAATATATCTTACAATGAAAAAACTTATTATTGCTCTCGTCACGCTTTTAATTCTTACAGCAGGGTTATACTATACTGCATTTATTCCACTCGATTATGAACAATTAAACTTTATTCAAAAGCCGATAGCGGAATCGATAAATAAAAAATTTTCAACAGTCATCAATCAACTTCCTCCCGAACGAAGATCAACGGCTGACTTTGATACACTGATGAACTCGTTAAATTGGTACGAAAGAATGTTTGCTAAAAAAGTATTTAACATAAAACCTGCAGAACTTGGTTTCAAAGGTCCTTTTTATTCTATTGAAAAACCAAAAAATCTTTTAGTAGTTGCAACGGTTAAACTTGTCAGCGGTGAAAATGAAAGAGAAACCGGAGTGCAAAATTGTCCGCCCAACTCATATGCCGATTACCTTAAAATGGCAGACAAAATGGAGCAGGACATCGGGAGAAGAGTTTACATCGATTCGGGCTACCGCTCGCCCGGTAAGCAAGCTTATTTGTTTTTTTATTATCTCGTAACAAGCAGTAATTTTTCGTTAAAAGAAAATTCTAAATGGATTGCAATGCCCGGTTACAGTGAACACGGGCATCCTGTAAATAACGCTATAGACTTTACTACCATTGACGGCATTAACGGTTTTAGCGGGGGGCAGACAGCATCCGACTTTGCTTCCACTCCCGAATATTATTGGATGACTGAAAACGCCGGTAATTTTAATTTTTATCTCTCATATCCTCAAAATAATAATTTGGGTGTGGAGTATGAACCATGGCATTGGCATTGGGGGGGGAAGTAGAAAGCTCAAAGGAAAAAGCTTGCACTGAGCTTGCGGCGCACTGAGTTTATCGAAGTGTCGAAGTGTAAAAATTGAAAACAATTGAATCTTATATGAGTCTGGTCTAAAAAGGTTATAAACGGTTAAAACCGTTTTAGATTCTCTATCTTTTCTCATTAACCCACCACTTAAGTCGTGGGTTAATGACAACCTAATATTATACGAAACCGTTTCAACGGTTTATATTTCTATCTCAAATTGATTTGTTGACCTTTTTAGACCAGACTCATATATGGTTTTTGAAAAATCTAATAGACCGGAGAGAGAAATCTTCAATAAGTTCAATTGGGTTTTTTTTGTGGTTCTGTAAACATCATAGGCATCAAACCAAAATTTGTTTTTTTTGATGCAAAAATGGAGGTTGTATTGAATTGCTTCATTGCATTTATATCAACCTCTCTTTATATTTGACACTTAAATTTTACAAATACAGTTTATGGTAATGGATAAAATTTCAATAAGCACTCTGGGAAAATTCGTTGGAGAAGAAGTTACAGTAAAAGGCTGGCTTTATAACAAACGCTCAAGCGGCAAAATTAAATTTATTGTGTTAAGGGACGGCAGCGGATATCTGCAATGCATCTATTTTAAAGGGAATGTATCACCCGAAATTTTTGAACTTGCAGATAAACTCGGTCAAGAATCCTCAATAGCAGTTACAGGCAAAGTTAAAGAAGAAAAAAGAGCGCCCGGCGGATACGAACTTGACGCAACAGGTCTCGAAGTAATTAATGAAGCAATTGATTACCCAATTACTCTCAAAGAACACGGCACAGAATTTTTAATGGATCATCGCCACCTTTGGCTTCGCTCTAGTAAACAAGTTGCAATATTAAAAATCAGACATAGAATTGTAAAAGCAATTCGCGACTTTTTTGACAACAAAGGATTCACTTTAATGGATCCTCCTATTTTAACCCCGGCAGCCTGCGAGGGAACTTCTACACTTTTCGAAACTCCTTATTTTGATTTAGGTAAAGCATACTTAACTCAATCCGGACAGCTATACGCAGAGGCTGGTGCAATGGCTCTCGGTAAGGTTTACACATTCGGTCCAACTTTTCGTGCTGAAAAATCAAAAACCCGCCGCCATTTAACAGAGTTTTGGATGGTTGAGCCGGAAGTTGCATTTAACGATTTGAACGACAACATGGACTTAGCCGAAGAATTTTTAGAGTATGTTGTTCAAACAGTAATAAGCGAGATGACGGAAGAATTAAAAGTTTTGGAACGTGACACTACAAAACTTCAAAAAGTAAAACGCCCTTTGCCGCGTATTAGTTACGATGAAGCCGTTGAAATATTGAAGAAAAACGGTGTGGACTTTGAATGGGGTAACGACCTTGGCGGTGCAGATGAAACAATTATCTCAAATGAATTTGATATGCCGGTTATGGTTCATCGTTATCCTTCGGCGGTTAAAGCTTTTTATATGAAGCGCGACCCCGAAAACCCAAAACTTGCGCTTGCAGTTGATGTGCTTGCGCCCGAAGGTTACGGAGAAGTAATTGGCGGAAGCCAGCGTGAAGATGATTTTGATGCTTTGCTGAAAAGAATTGAAGACAACGAACTTCCCCGTGAAGCTTTTGAGTGGTACCTTGATTTAAGAAAATATGGCTCCGTACCTCATTCCGGTTTTGGTCTGGGTTTGGAAAGAACTGTTTCATGGATTTGCGGACTCGATCATATACGCGAAACCATTCCTTTTCCGAGAATGATTTACAGAATTACACCATAGTAATTAACTTTTTAAATAATACAGATATTCTATAATGTCATTAGAAATAATTTTATTTATAATCTTTGGCGGTGTTGCCGCGGTAACATCTGTGTTAGTGATTACTCGCCCCAACCCTATCATTAGCGCGCTCTTTCTTGTTTTGAATTTTGCCGCGCTCGCCGGTCTGTACTTACTGCTTAACGCACAGTTTATTGCTGTAGCACAGGTTATAGTATACGCTGGCGCAATTATGGTTCTTTTCCTTTTTGTAATAATGCTGCTAAAACCGGAACATGAAGGAAAAATATTTGCGACAAACCCGATAGTAAAAATAATTGCATCGGTTATAGCCGCCATCGTTTTTCTTCAAATAGTTTATATGATATTTTTCTCGGCACCATCCGGCACAGTAACCGGGGATGCCGCAGCAAGCGTTAATGCAGGAACTATCGAATCGATAGGCAGAGAATTATTTACAAATTACATTTTACCTTTTGAAGCCGCCGGTTTCTTGTTGCTTTCGGCTGCAATTGGTGCATTAGTATTAGCT
>JAIOIM010000126.1 GCA_019912505.1 Ignavibacteriaceae bacterium | reverse complement strand
TGCACCAGCTCTGCAGTTTGTGGTTGACCTTGGTGAAGAATTAAAAAAAATATCCCCCGAAATTAATGCGGTGCCCAAAATCGATAAATCAATTTTCAGGCTTCACCGCGATGTTCGGTTCAGTAAAGATAAATCGCCATTTAAAACAAATATGGGTCTCTACTTTTGGGAAGGAAAAAAGAAACGAATGGAGTGCAGCGGGTTGTACTTTCACGCCGAACCGGGGCTTTACTTTATGGGCACCGGTATGTATATGTTCAACAAGGACTCGATGGCTAAATACCGAGCCGCTGTTTACGATTTACAAAAAGGAGAAGCGTTAAACGCGATAGTAAAAAAAATTGAAAAGAAATATGAAGTAAAAGGAGAAAACTTTAAAAAAATACCGCGCGGTTTCGATAACGAATACCCGTATGCAAAATTATTAAAACACAACCGTATTTATACTTTATACGAAAGCAAAAACTTGGACGAACTTTACAAAGGGGACGCAGTAAAAATAGCCGCAAAATTTTTTAAGGAAACCGTTGCCCTGCATAACTGGCTTACTGAAGAGTTACAATAACCAACAAAAATTTGATTTGAAAATATTCTTCCGGGCAAAAAAAGCATAAGCATGATTATTTACATGACGAACAAATGTTGTTTTTTCCACTTTCGATTTTATAAAGGTGTGTTATCTTTCTCGGCTTAAATTTATTTTAAAGAACTCCAAATATCGGGGTTCACTTTAATTGGAATAACTTGTTAGCTCGCTTTACTTAAAAACCCGGGACAACTTTTGAATAATCTTATTCGTAATGCGTCCACATTCTAATTACTTTTACAGTTCTAATATCTTCTAAAATTTGATAGACAAGTCTATGTTGAATATTTATTCGGCGTGAATATGCGCCGGATAAATCCCCTAATAATTTTTCATAGGGCGGTGGATTCTGGAATGGATTATTTTCAAGCATTTTTAAAATGCTCTCTGCTTTCTCTTTAAAACCAGCGGATTTAAGCTTTTTAGCATCTCGCTGAGCTTGCCTTGTATAAACTACCTTCCATTTCACCACGTAAGTTCATCACTACATTTTTCAATCGGCGTTTTCATCCCTTTTAATATCGACTCCCGCATATTAGGAATTGAAACCAAATAAAGCGTTTCTTGAATAGACCTCCAATCTTCTTCTGATAGCAATACGGCATTATTTCTTTTACCGGATATATATATCGGCTCGCTGGCTTCTGCAGTTTCATCTATTAGTTTAAATAAGTTGCTTCTCGCCTTTGTTGCTGTTATGGTTTTCATTTTTTTCCTTTTTTTGCAAACGTACGCAATAAAGTACGCTTTGTCAATCGATAAAATTAAACATTTATTTTTGTTGTGAATGGAGGTGAATCGACTAATTGATTGTTGAGATTGCTTTCTACTATTCGAGCGTTGTCTTGACTGCCTTTTTTTAACCGATGTGTTCTAAACAGAATATATATGGGGAGAAAATTTTCTACTGAGGAAGCTCAGCAACATAATAGCTTATGGTTAGGCATATAACAGTGGCGGATTGCAGGTTACTTACTTGGCCACATACACTCACTTGATGTTTGGAGAAGGCAAGAATAATAACTAGCTAAGCCCCAATGCTTTAGACCGTGCGGTGGATTTTGCGAGCAACCAGCCAATTTGCTTGACTACGAAGTGCTAGAATTTGTCAATATATCCGCTAATTCTTGAAATGAAGAAATACCATTAATCTCTTTTGTATCAATCCAATCAATCCCATTGCCCGGTGTATAATTTATGATTCCTGTTTTGAATTCATAAGAGTTATTTTTTTGTTTAAGATTTATCAACCAGTCCATTGGTAATTTCTTTAACCGTACTATTTCTTGAAAATCATTTGAAAGTTTACTTACAGATAAACCTTTTTGAATCAACAAAAGTAGCCCTAAATCAATTGTCTTGGCTACTTGCAAATAACCAGCCAACTGTGAATAATCCTTTAAACTCAGCTGATTCAAATATTTAGCTTCGATTAGAATTAAACGAGGTTTAACATTTAAACCACATATTGCAAAAACAATATCTATTTTTAATTTTGGTATGTAAGTATCATTATCGCTTAAACATAAACCTGATAATTGCTCCAACTCAGCAATGATGTTATCAAGCGTTTTATTGCATGAGAAATAAACTGACTGACTATTTGTCAAGTATGACTTTAGATAGTCTGAAAATTTATTTGAAAACTCTTCGTAGTAACCTATTTCATTCATTATTTC
>JAIOIM010000125.1 GCA_019912505.1 Ignavibacteriaceae bacterium | reverse complement strand
TCTCCCGACTATTACAAGGGTAAAGCAATGGAGCGACCGGAAAAAAAAGATTACCGAACCTCTATTGCGCGGTTATATTTTTATTTTTGCAACAGAAAAAGAAAGAGGCTTCTCCCTCGAAATAGGTTCTATTGTCAGGTGTATTTTCGATCAGGGAAGACCTGCCCGGATACCGGCTTGGCAAATTGATAACCTAAAAAAGATGTTAGATTATAAATATGATTTTTTTGTACACGCAGGTATTGTAGCAGGTGTAAAGGTTAGAATAAAAGAAGGTCCGTTTGAAGGTGTTATCGGCACGGTGCAGGGAACAGCAAATGATAAATCGCTTGCCGTTTCTATACAACTGTTAAATCGTATGGTTGTTACCCAACTTCCACCCGATAGTGTGATTGAAGTGCTTAGAGACCACGATTGATTTAAAATGATTGTGCGTGGTATTTTAATTTAAATATTAGATGACCTTTACAATTTATTTTTATATTTTCCTACAACAAAAACATCAATTAATTAAATGTTACTGCAAACAGAACTAATTTCGTTAAATAAAGGTGACGCGGTATCCCACTATCTTTTATTAAAAAAATGTGAGGTCCGTTTAACCAAAGCGGGCAAGGAATATATAACGATTGAACTTGGCGACAGGTCGTGCAGCCTTGGCTCAAACATCTGGGATAATTTTGAAGTTTTTTATAACTCGGCAAAAACCGGTGATGTTGTAAAGGTTACCGGCACAATTGACGAATACCAGGGAAATTTACAAATAAAGATTTCGCACATTCGCGTTACAAAAGAAAGCGATGGTGTTTCGCCGGTAGATTTCCAAGTCCATTCCAAACGTAACCCCGATGTAATGAAGAAAGAATTTTTCGACCGCCTTGAAATTATATCAACCCCGGCATTGAAGCTTTTAATGCAAAACATTTTTAATGAAGATAATTTTGCACTATATTCAACTGCTCCTGCCGGCAAACAATGGCATCATGCATATATTCATGGGTTATTGGAACATACACTCGAAATTATAAAAATTTGCGATTTGATGTCTGATATTCATCCTGAAATAAATAGAGACATGCTAATCTGCGGGGCAATGATGCACGACTTCGGGAAAGTTGAAGAGCTAAATTTTAACGGCGCTTTTGAATATTCCGACAAGGGGAAACTGCTCGGACACATTGTAATTTCTGCGATGAAAGTAAAAGATGAAGCCGAAAAGATTTCAGGCTTTTCGGAAGAATTAAAAAATTGTTTAATTCATCTTGTGTTAAGCCATCAGGGCAAACTTGAATTCGCTTCTCCAGTTGTGCCCAAAACGCTTGAAGCTATTACACTTTACCAGGCAGATGAGTTAAGCGCAAAAGGAAACGCATACAAAAACGCATTGGCAACAGAAATTCGCGGTGATGCAAAATGGACAAAATATATCGGACTTGCATCAACCGATTTATATAATCACGGCATAGAACCAGATCAAGAAAAAATCATTAACAAATCACTATTCGATTAAATATATGAAAAACATAAAAACCCTTTCCGCGTTGTTCGTAATTTTTTTCGCCGCTTTATTATTCGGTCAAACATCCGAAGAAGCAATAAATCAGGCGGACGAATTGTCCAAGCAGCAAAAACATGATGAAGAAATAAATATTCTTCTTGCTGCCGAAAAACAAGACCCCCAGAATTTTGAAATTCTCTGGCGTATAAGCCGCGGCTATGTTGACATCGGTGAACACATGCCTGAAAAAACAGATGATCAAAAAGATGCACAGTCAAATGTATATAAAAAGGCGCTTGACTATGCAGAAAAAAGTGTAAAAGCAGGTTCGGATAAATCGGTTACATATCTTCGCCGAGCAATTGCCAATGGAAGAATTGCATTGTTTAAAGGCGTTTTTTCTGTCGCCCCAATTGTAAACTCAGTAAAAAGCGATTGCGAGAAAGCATTAAAATTAAACAACAGCGGCACTTATCATGACGCTCTCGCTCATTATATTCTCGGACGTACTCATGCAAAGCTTGCCGAAAAATGGGCGCCTGCCCGTGCAGTACTCGGACTCGGCTGGGGCGATCTCCAGGTCGGTATTCAGGAATATCTAAAAGCAATAAAGATAAAACCCAACTTCAGAATGTTTCACCTCGATCTTGCAAAAGCTTACATTGAAGACGATCAATACGACAATGCAAAAGAACAGTTGAAAAAAGTTATCAGCTCTCCCGCTGAAGATGAAGACGATGGAGAAAGAGTTGTTGAAGCAAAAAAACTTTTCGAGGAAATAAAAAACGAGTAATTAAATGACAATCGATAAAGATGTCATTAAAATAATTTCTAATGCCCGCTCTGTTGTATTTTTTACAGGGGCGGGCATTTCTGCCGAAAGCGGAATTCCAACATTCAGGGGAAAGGATGGGATTTGGAATAAACTGCGACCCGAAGAACTTGCCAACTTTGACGCTTTTATGCGCAACCCTAAACTTGTCTGGGAATGGTACAAACACCGGATGGAAATAGTACATAAATCTGAACCCAATGCCGGGCATCTTGCCATTGCCGAAATGCAAAATATGTTTGACAAAGTAACCGTGGTAACCCAAAACATCGATAATCTCCACATCCGGGCAGGCAGCAAAACTGTTTATGAGCTTCACGGCAACATCGAGCGAAATTATTGCGTTAAGTGTAAACAATTTTTTAATAAAGATTTTGATATTTCAAAAGGCGCCCCGATGTGCAAGTGCGGCGGTTTAATTCGTCCCGATGTTGTCTGGTTTGGAGAGTACCTGCCGGAAGATCAATTTACGGCAGGTGACAATGCTGCGCGCCAATGCGATCTATTTTTTATCGTAGGCACGTCAGGGGTTGTTTATCCCGCAGCTTCATTAATCTTTACAGCAAAAAACAACGGGGCAACATTAATAGAAATAAATATCGAACCTACCGAAGTTTGCTCATCTGTTAATTATTCGTTGTATGGAAAATCGGGGAGTATTTTACCGGAGTTAATAAAGTTAATTAAAGATTTCAGAGATAATAAAGACTAACTTTTTTTACCGAGTATTTTACAACTGTGCTGTAAAAGAAGGTGTTCTTCATCCGTTAATACTTTCATCTCCTCAACTACCGCCTTTAACACAGTCGGAAAAGTTTTTTCAATCACGCTGCGCCCTTCACCTGTGAGGTAAATAGTAAAAAACCTTCTGTCCGCAACATTTTTTTCGCGTCTAACAAACCCGCGTCTCTCAAGATTATCAATAACCATAGTAATGTTGCCGCCGCTCTTCAATAATTTTTTACCGAGTTCTTTTTGTGAGAGCGGACCGATTTGGTTAACCGCGTCAAGTATACTAAACTGGCTTTCGGTTAAACCTGCTTCAGTTAAAATGGGATGCAGTCTTGAAGTTAGGCTTTCCGCACATCTAATTAATTTTATAAACGAGTTTAATGCTATTACTTCCTGTCTCGTTCCTTTGTAATTTGTTCCCATACTAATCTCATAAATTGTTTTACAGCAAACTAATGTACAATTCACAATGTATAATGTACAATTTTTTGATTAAGATTTCCTGGATGATAGTATCCCTAAGACAGATGTAAAGACAACGGCGCCAATAATAGCCCAAATTACCGGGAAGCTTTTATTACCTATATCCAAAACAAAAAGCTCCGGTAGTTTCATCTGTCTTGCAATCCAGGTCCCTATTAACGCACCGATAAAACCAACTACTATATTTACAATACATCCGCCGTGAGAATAACCGGATATTGCTTTGCCTATACTGCCGGTTAAAGCGGCAACTATTAATAACAAAATTATTTCAATGAAAGACATATGAGCCTCCTTTATTGCGGATAATTTACACCGTTTACAAATGCACTAATTAAAATTGAATTTTTTCTGAATGCTGTGGTTTCTATAAGCCCGACACCCGGCGCATATTTTCGTATTTCAAATGCATCGGCAATCTGTTTGTTGTGGGAATATATTTCAACAACATTTTCAAATTTGCCGGCTGGAGAATCAAACTTACCACCAATGCTTGATATTTTTTCATAATATCCGTTTACCGATTCCCAACTATCATCTTTCAACTTTTCAAAATCAATAACAACAAATTCTTGACCGTGATTATAAACATATACTTTATTATCACCATCTGTACGATAATATACCGTATCTGTACTTAGCTTATAGCTTCTAACTACTTCAGCGTAATTATTCCCTTCAATATTTTTATAACCAGCAACTTCTACTCTCCATTCATTATGTCCATCGGAATATGTCCAGCTATTATCAATCTGTAGCGGAAAGTAGTCGGTAACGGATAAAGCAGTTCGGTCGCTTTCGTTGCATGACACGCAGCACCCTGCCACAATCATCAAAATTAAAATTTGTCGCATATTCGTCTCGTTTCTTTGATGAGAAATATAACAAAAAAAAGGTGAAAATATTTTTGTAAATTTGCAACACATATTTGACGTAAGAATATAAGATTTTAAAATGAAAACAACCGGAGTTTAGATGAGCAATCCTATAGTTGAGTTAAGCAAATTCGGACAAAGCATATGGCTCGATAATATAAGTCGTGGTATGTTAAAAAAAGGGGAATTAAAAAATTTGATTGATGAAATAAATTTGAAAGGTGTTACAAGCAACCCTTCAATTTTTCAAAAAGCTATTTCGCAGGGGAGCGATTATGATGAACAACTTTTGCAGCTTTTAGCAGAAAACAAAGACGCGAGCCCAAAAGATTTATATGAAGCTTTAGCAGTAAAAGACATTCGGGACGCGGCGGATGTGCTTCTGCCGGTTTATAAAAAAACAAACGGAATAGATGGGTATGTAAGTTTAGAGGTTTCACCCGACCTTGCCTATAAAACCGAAGCAACCATTGAAGAAGCCCGCCGTCTTTTCAAGTGGGTAAACAAACCGAATGTGATGATAAAAATTCCGGCTACTCTTCAAGGGCTTCCGGCTATAAAAAAAGTTATAAGCGAAGGAATAAATGTAAACGTCACTTTAATTTTTTCGCCCAAAATGTATGCGGATGTTGTTGGTGCATTTATAAGCGGACTTGAAGAACGCGCCGCAAACGGTCAGTCTGTAAAAAATGTAGCTTCTGTAGCAAGTTTTTTTATTAGCAGAATCGATAGTCTTGTTGATAAACTGCTCGAAGAAAAAGGTAACAAAGCATTGCAGGGCAGGGCAGCAATAGATAACGCAAAACTTGTTTATCAAAACGGGAAAAAATTATTTGCTTCCGAGCGTTTTAAAAAGCTTGAAGATATCGGCGCACAAAAGCAGCGTTTGTTGTGGGCTAGCACAAGCACAAAAAATCCATCATACCTTGATATACTTTATGTTGAAGAGTTGATTGGCACCGATACTGTAAATACAGTCCCGCCGTCTACACTTGATGCATATAAAGATCACGGTAAACCGGAAGTTAGAATAGAGAACGATATTAATACTGCCGCATCGAATATGAATAAACTTGAGGAAGCAGGAATAAATTTTGAAGCGGTTACTGATAAATTATTAAAGGATGGCGTTAAACTTTTTGCCGATGCTTTTGTTGATTTGCTTGCCGGTGTTGAAAAGAAAAAAGATTTGTTTCTTTCTCTATCGCCGGATGTAAACATAAACCCTGAGCTTAAAAAAAAAGTTGAAGCCAGATTAAAAAGCTGGAAAGATGAAAATACATTAAGCCGTTTTTTAAATGCCGACCCGACAGTATGGAAAGAAAAAAAGGAAGATGATAAAGAACTTTCGGATAGGCTTGGCTGGCTTACTCTGCCCGAAGAAATGCAGACCAATGTTGAAGATTTAATCTTCTTTGTTGAAGAAGTTAAATCTCTTTTTGATGATGTTGTGGTTCTTGGTATGGGCGGCAGCAGTCTTGCACCCGAAGTATTTTTTAAAACATTCGGAAAACAGGAAGGATATCCTACTTTATCGGTTTGCGATTCTACTCACCCCGATGCGGTAAAAGCATTAAACGATAAACTTGATTTGAATCGCACTCTGTTTATCGTAGCTTCGAAATCGGGAGGCACTACAGAAACGATGTCATTCTTCTATTTCTTTTATAGCGAGTTGAAAAAACTTACCGCAACTCCCGGTAATAATTTTATCGCTATTACCGACCCCGATTCGAGTCTCGAAAAACTTGCTTCTGAAAAACAATTTAGAAAAATCTTCTTAACGCAGCCAAATGTTGGCGGAAGATTTTCTGCGTTAACTTATTTCGGACTTGTGCCGGCGGCATTAATCGGTGTAGATGTAAATCGTCTACTCAAAGAAGCTTCATTAATGCATATCGCATGTAAAGAAAAAAATCTTAACGCAAATCCCGGTTTATACATCGGAGCGCTGCTTGGCGAGTTAGCCCTGGCGGGCAAGGACAAATTAACTTTTATTTCATCTCAGAATATTTCATCGTTTCCAACATGGGTTGAACAGCTTGTTGCCGAAAGTACGGGGAAAGAAGGCAAGGGTATTCTTCCAGTGGTTGATGAGATTTTTTATTCGCCGGATACTTACAACCAAGATAGAGTTTTTGTTAATCTTCAAATTAAAAATGATGAAACAAATAACGATCAAATAAAAGCTCTTACTGATTCGGGTTTCTCGGTCATCAATTTTTTACTAAACGATAAATACGATATTGGAAAGCAATTTTTCTTGTGGGAAGCCGCTACAGCTTTAACTGGTGCGGTTTTGAAAATAAATCCTTTTAATCAGCCGAATGTGCAGCTTGCAAAATCACTTGCAAATGAAAGCATGAAAAGTTATAAAGAGACCGGCAGACTTCCAAAAGAAAATCCCGTTGGAATAAAAGGAAATGTAGCTGTATACGGGGATGTGCCGTCATTTGATGAAGCTGTAAATAATTTGACGAATGATATTTCATCAAACAATTACATAGCGATAATGGCATTTATTGCCCCCGATGAAAAGACAAATGCCGCCCTTGCTGAACTAAGACAAAAACTAACCGCAAAATATAAAACAGCAGTAACAATAGGATACGGTCCGAGGTTTTTACATTCAACAGGACAATTGCACAAAGGCGATGGTAACAAAGGTTTGTTTATTCAAATTACATCCTCTGCGGTTACCGATATTGAAGTGCCCGAAAAAGGATATTCATTTTACACACTTGTTACAGCTCAAGCTCAGGGTGATTTGAAAGCGTTACAAAACAGCGGGAGGCGAGTAATTCGTTTTCATATTGAGGATGATATTATTGATGGCATAAAAAAAATTACCGCTTCAGTTTAAAACAAAAAGGCACGCACATCATTCTGACCTGCGTGCTTTATTCTGTATAAAATCTTCAATTGTACATTATACATTGCTCATTGTACATTACAAAGAGTGTCCCGTTATATAATGTGTAAGCTGACCTATGGTGAATTCTTTTTCGTCAATAATTCCTTTTACAACATCACCGATTGAAATTAATCCGTTGAGTTTACCTTCTTTTAAAACCGGCAAATGGCGCACTCTTTTAGTAATCATCAAAGCCATGCATTCCTCAACCGACTCGTCTTCACCAACATAAAGAACATGTTCCGACATAATTTCCTTTACCGGCGCTTCTTTAGATGTTCTGCCGAGTATTGCAACTTTTCTTGCATAATCTCTTTCAGTCATTATTCCCACAATTTGTTCATCATCTACTACGAGAAGAGCACCGACATCCCTTTCAGCCATCATTTTTAATGCTTCAAACACTGTTGCTGTTGAAGGTATCGACCAGACTGATGAACCTTTTTCAGAAAGCATTTCGCGTACAGTTTTCATATAATTTTCCTTTTGTTAATGATGATTGCAAATTTATAATAATCTTAAACAGAATAGAATTTACAGTCGGCGAGTGCGATAATAATGAACTTTTATTAAGAATTCAACAGTCTGCGTAATTTTTTTTGAAAACTTGGTGCTAATATAAAATCACCAAAGCCAGAAAACATTGGTCAAGTTGTCGGGGTGTATGGTCAATATTTCAGTACTGCGGTGTTATGATGCTCTTGAAATAATTTTTCAACGTTACGTTTGCCGAGAGTGAATATTTTTTATACCCTACTCCATCCTTCTGATTACAAGTTCTGCAATTGTGTCACCGATACTGATTGAAGCAGTTGCCGCAGGGGATGGCGCGTTGAGAACATGTACCATTTTTTCTGCTTCAACAATTCTAAAATCATCCGCTAATTTTCCGCCGGGTTCGAGAGCCTGTGCGCGCACGCCTGCACCGCCGGGATGTATGTCTTCTTCGCAGACTTCTGGAATTAGTTTTTGAAGAGCGTTTACAAAACGTTTTTTACTGAATGACCGGACGAATTCATTTATACCCATCTTGTAATGTTTTGCCGCCATCTTCCAAAAACCGGAATACAAAAACATTTGTGCAATATCTCTGCCTGAGAAATCCCGATTAGTGTAGCCTTCACGTTTAAACGCCAGCACAGCGTTGGGCCCTGCTTCAACTCCACCGTTGATCATCCTTGTAAAGTGAACGCCGAGAAATGGAAACTTTGGATCGGGAACAGGATAAATTAAATTTTTTACAAGATATTCTTTTTCCGGTTTTATTTCGTAATACTCGCCGCGGAACGGAATAATTTGAAGGTTCGGCGCAACACCGCAAAGTTTTGCAATCCTGTCGGAATACAACCCGCCGCAGTTTATTAAAAACTTGCAGCGCACTTCACCCGAAGTAGTTTCGAGAATAAAATGGGAATCAGTTTTTTCTAATTTTAAAAACCTGCTTGATGTTTTTATTTCGCCGCCATGTTCCTTTATAATTTTTGCGTATGTTTCTGTAACCTGCACATAAT
>JAIOIM010000124.1 GCA_019912505.1 Ignavibacteriaceae bacterium | reverse complement strand
ATGTTGAAGGTAACATTATTGAAGGTATTGTGTTAAATCTTCCTGAAATCCAGAATGCTGTACCAGCCAGTTTTCTTGTAAATCAAAACTACCCAAACCCATTTAATCCACGCACAGTTATTGAATATGAACTGCCGGAAGAAGGAAATGTACGGCTTGAGGTTTTTAGCTTAATCGGGGAAAAAGTAGATGAAATTATAAATCAAAAACAGAATGCAGGAGGCTACAAAATAGAATGGAATGCAAAAGGATTGCCAAGCGGAATTTATTTCTACAAATTGAATTTTGTAGGAATTAGTAAAAATTGTTCTGTAACAAAAAAAATGGTTTATTTAAAATAGCCACCAAGGTGGAGAGGAGACAATTAAAATGAAAAGTGTTTTACATCTTTTATTTATTGTAGTTGCTATTACAATTACAATAAAAAGTCAAACTGCAACCGTTACCGCGGGCAGTGTTACATCATTTGCAGGAGATACAGTACTCGTACCGATCAATATGGCTCATTTTACTAATGTAGGTGCTATAACTATTAAGATACAGATTGATACGACTGTATTGAGATGGAGCCGTGGAATCAACTGGTATGGCAGTATGTCAAATAATGGTTTAACCGGTCGAATAGGTAACCAAATAATAATTGCGTGGGATGATTTAAATGGAATAACTGTTCCAGCCGGAAAAATGTTAGACTTAGAATTTGTATATGCTGCCGGAACATCTGCATTAACTTTTAACCTCCCGGAATGTGAGATAACTGATGTTACTGCTAGTACAATTACGGTAAATTATTTTGATGGATCAGTTAGTTTAACACCAGCTCCTGCAGTACCTACATTAATCAGCCCAACTAATAATTCAGTTAATAATCCAACTAATGTTAATTTCGATTGGGATGATGTAACCAATGCATTACAATATAGGCTGCAGCTTTCAACCAATGATTCATTTTCCAGTATAATAAAAGATACTATAGTTGAAATATCGTCCTTTACATTCGGCGGCTTAATACACGATAAAGACTATTATTGGAGGGTAAACTCGATTAATCCAACAGGTACAAGCTTATGGTCTACTGTTTGGAAGTTTAAAACTATTATTGCGGTATCAAATGTACCGCTATTATATTTACCTGTAAATAATGCAACTGATGTAGAACCGGAAGCAACACTTAAATGGTTTAAATCTACCGGGGCGCAAAAGTATTGGATACAAGTTTCGGCAGAAAGTAATTTTAGCACCTTTGTAGTTAATGATACTTCGGTAACAGATACATTCAAAGTTGTAATGCTTTCATATAATCAAAATTACTTCTGGCGAGCCGCTGCAAAAAATATAAATGGTACGAGCAGTTGGTCTGATGTTTGGTCATTTGCTACTATTTATCGTTTTAGTTTAGCTGGTACATTTACTTATGATAATCAAACGAATACTATATTAAATAATGTAAAGGTAATATTAAAAAAGGGCGGTAACACAACTGACTCAACAGTTACCAATGCATCGGGTAGTTATGAATTTTTAAATATAGTAAACGGACTTTATAATTTAGCCCCATCTACAGTTAAGCCATGGGGAGGTGCTAATAGTACTGATGCGTTGTTAATTAGACGTTACACTGCAGGACTTCACACTTTAAACGGTCTGCGCCTAAGCTGCGCCGATGTTGATGATAATAATCAGGTTACTACTGCTGATGGTTTAAATATTAAGAGAAGAATTGTTGGGATATCAACAGCTTTTAATATAAGCGACTGGCTATTTGAAAACCCAGATATCAATATTAACGGTTCAAGCACAACACAAAACATTAAGGGTATAACAGCAGGGGATGTTAACGGATCCTATATTCCACCGGCGCTGCTAAAATCTTCCGTTAACAAAGGGCAGGGAAAACAAATGATTACTGTTAAAGGAGAAACTATAAATTATCCTGTCCATTTAAATTATAATGGCAAAATTGGTGCAGTCACCTTCTTTGCGGATTTTACGGAAGAAGTTGCTAGTTTTGTTAGTATCGAATCTCCTATTCTTGATCATATAAATACTGTTCAAGATGGAATTATAAGAATTGCATGGGATTCATTAGAAGGTATATTAAACAATAGTAACAATTATATATTTAACTTTGTTTTTGAACTCAAAGAAAACCAGGTGCTTGAAGATTTTAGGATGGATATATTGCCTGAAACAGAAATAGCAGATATCGAAGGTACAGTATTAGACGGGATCGTTGTAAACGTACCAAGTATGGAAGGAGAGATGCCTTTAGAATATAAACTATCTCAAAATTACCCCAATCCATTTAATCCATCAACTAAAATAAAATACTCATTACCCGAAAGCGGAAGAGTAGTTGTAAAAATATTTGATGTGCTTGGGAAAGAAGTCACAACTTTGACAGATGAATACAAAGACGCCGGTTATTATGAAATTGAATTTAATGCAGTAAACTTAGCAAGCGGTATTTACCTGTATAAAATTGTAAGCGGCAGTTACAGCGATACGAAGAAGATGATTTTGTTGAGATGATGTTTTGTTTGACTTTTAGTATTAGCATAAATTTCTAAAAATTATTAACTGATGTTACACAGAGACTGTAAATAAATAGCCCCGATATTTAGAAGTTGTGTGAAAGTGACGGTTTTTAATTATCCAAGATGGTATAGAATAAAAATTGCTAAACAGAAACCGTTATCCTAAGGACTCCGATGGAGAAACGGTTCAAATCTTGAATTAGATTTCATTAACACCTCGATTAATCGAGGTGTTAATGAAAAAAATAGGCTTCTCAACCGCTTCAACTGTTTTTTTTGAATACTGACACAGCCTTTAAATGGCGTGGCAATTATAAATTTTATATTGCGTAAGGTAACTTATTAAGTAACTTTTTTTAAGCACGGCAGAATAGGAATAAAAAAACCTTTCTTTTTGCTATGTAAAAAGCAGAAGGAAATTTTTAAAATAATATTAGCTGCGGTGTTGTGTTTAAAAACTTGTCCCGCTTTGCGGGTCGATACGCCGTAATACTTTTAGAAATCGCGGTAAATGGAAACATATTTTTGTAAATTGCAGTAAATAAGAAGATACTCTTATGAAAGTAATTCGAGTTTATATTGATACATCAATAATTGGCGGTAAGTTTGATTCTGAATTTCAGAAAGCAAGCTTGAAGTTTTTTGAACAAGTTGAAGAAAATTAGATTCATCTTATCATTTCAACATTAGTTCAAGAAGATATTGTTGCAGCTCCGGAACATGTCAAAATCTTTTTTGATGAATTAAAATCAAACGCGACTTTAATTGAAGTTACGGAACCAGCATTAAAACTAAGAGAAGCTTATTTAAATGCAAATATAGTATCAACGAAAAGTTCAAACGATGCCCTTCACGTTGCTCTGGCAACAGTAAACAACTGCCCAATTATATTAAGTTGGAATTTTAAACATATCGTACATTATGAAAAAATTGCTCTTTATAATTCAATATACATTGTAGAAGGTTATCAACAAATAGCTATATATTCACCGATGGAGGTAATAAGTTATGGATAAGGAATTTGATTGTGTGGAAATGAAAAGGAAAGGTGCCGAAAGTCTGCAAAATATATTAGCTGGTCTAAGTATAGAAGAAGAATTATTATTTTGGCAAGAGCGTAATAAGGCTTTAAAGGCAGAGCAAAAAAGATTAATTAAAAGAAAAAAAAGAGTTGTAAAAATACAACAAGAAAATCAAGCCGGCAGCGTTCGTTAGCTAACAGATCGTATTCAGCATTTTGATAATTCTAAGTTAGTTAATCCGTTTCGGCAAACTTGTTCGGCATTGTTCTTTTAAATAATAATTTTTAATTCATTAGTGTTTCTGCTTCTATCTGGCATTGTTGCCTGGGCTGCGCCTTATCAACAACGCTGTTATTCAACAAAAAAGGAGTTCGAAAATGAATCCATTAAAACGAATGTTTACAAAAATTTCACGTTATCTATTAATGCTATTTTTCTTTTGCACGGTGCTGTTTATTAATTCTTGTTCTGTTTCTGACCCTGATCCTGAAACTTATCCAGAAATCTTAACAGGGGTTACGCTATCTGATGCTGATTTTCAAAAACTTAAAGCCAACCATCGTCCGCTTAAAACTTTTGAACAATTACCACCGCCATCAGCTCCCGATTATTCTATTCAGGAATCATGGGCGGCTTTGTGGTCAAGAGCAGATGAAGCAGACGTAGCTCCGCCAAATTCTATTTATCAGGAAGCTCAAGATTCTGCAGAAGTAGACGTTTTCTTTCTTCATCCCACTTGCTATACAAAAAAAGATTTTTGGAATGGACCAATTGAAGACGAAGAAACAAAAAATACTGTTTCGTTTATGATGATGTATCTTGCAAGCACCTTTAATTCTACCGCCCGTGTGTATGCGCCACGCTACAGGCAGTTTACATTGTTCGCAATATTAGAGAAAGAAACAATGTCCGGAATGCAGGCGATTGAGTTGGCATATTCAGATGTAGAACGTGCATTTGACTACTACATAAAAAATTATAATAATGGGCGACCATTTATTCTTGCAAGTCACAGCCAAGGAAGTATGCACGCTGGTCGGCTTCTTCAAACAAAAATTGTTGGAACTTCTCTTCAATCAAAGCTTGTTGCTGCATACTTAATTGGGATGGCAATACCTGACAATCTAAGCGGGATATCTCCGGCAAGTTCTGCAACTGATTATGGTGTTTATATAAATTGGAACTCATTAACGGCAGGTGCAGATACCCGCTTTTTTACAGAAGACATTGTTATATGGGTAGGCAATGCATACAGAAAAAGTAAAGGTATCTCAATACTTCAGGTTAATCCGTTGTCCTGGCTAAAGAATGGAGGGAAAATTTCTGCGTCAAATAATCCCGGATCTCTTCCTTCTGATATAGGAACCGATTTGTTGCCTCTTGTTAGCGGTGTAACAGGTACAGATGCTTCAGGGAATGTATTAATTATTGATAAACCCACAATCCCCGGTTTCCCAGGTGATGGTGCAGATGCACCTTTGTTGAATGCGGATAAAGGAGATTATCATAATTATGATTATCAACTGTTCTACGAGAGCATTAGGAAAAATTCAATTGACCGGGTAAAAGCATATTTAAAAAAATAAAAAACATTGATATTGTATAATTACTCTTATAATAAAAATTCGGAGTAACACGAAATAGCAGTTGTTACCGTATATAAATAAGCTGCCTAACCGGCTTTTTCATCTGCCGTGTTTTCAATGCGGTATTCATCAAATTTTCGAGTTTGGTGAAAAAGGTAAGTATGGCTTGCAACATTCCACCACGTGCTGATAAGTGTTCTATAAAATAAATTTGTTGATATTTATTGGCAGTAGGTTTTAAATTCATCATTGCTGTTCCGGGCTTTCGGTTAAGCCCTGGAAACCGGCAGTTTCCTCTTTAAACCGATTTTGTTATTAAATATTTTGCATGTAAACAAAATTATTTTTTGTCCTATAAAAAAGAAGGTGTTTCAAAACGAATCTCCGAAAACGTACCAACAATAAATTTATACACCAATCAATCTGCTTTACAGTTATGTATTATCTATCTGCTGAAACAAGCTTGTCGGTAAAATTCTAAAAACCAATTTTGAAACACCAACTTATAATTATTTTAGATAAAAATTAAAACGCGCTGATAACACCTACCCCAACACGTCCGAATCTATTTATAAAATCGTAGGTATATTCCCCGACCAAGCGGATATTTCTACGCAAAAGATAACCTGCGCTGGCGGTTGTCCTTCTGCTTATCGCAAATTTATTCATCTCTACCCAATTAAACAGTCCGGTTAAATACCATTTACTGTTATCTCCTTCTGGCATAAAAAGCAGTTCCGCAAACGCGCCGCGGGTTTTTACATCAGCGGCAGGGTTAAATACAAAAAACGGATTTTTATCTCTTCGCTCAACATATTGTAAATTTAGTTCAAACGGCTCAACAGAGATGGTAGCATCCGGTCCAGCTATCCAGGTTTCATTTACTTCCGCGGTTTTTTCTTCTTTACCGTAATAACCGAAACCGCCGATTCGAAAATGTTCTCCGGCATCTTGCGAAATTCGACCAAACACATTTTTGTATTTGTCGTCATCAAAGTTGCCAGAATTATTTAATTTATCAATACCGTTTCCGTTTAACACTTCAACCGTAAAGTCGGTACCGGTGGGCAGTCCATAAGTAAACATCAATCCTCTGTCGTATGTAAGATCAATACCCGAATTGCCGGGTTTTATTTTGTAGATGTCATAGTCATCAAATGTTAAGCGGAGTTCTCTCTTAAATAAAGGATCTGAAACTTGAAACTGACCGACAGTAGCATCAATGCCGCTTCCGAAAACATTATTGAACATTATAAAAGCATCCTCAATTCCTACAACTTCACCCTTCTCGCTGAAAAAGAAATAAAAATAGTAGGAAACATCTTTGGTTATAGTACCGCCTGAAAGAAATTTTAAGATGTACGGTGCGGTAAAATCAGCCTGTTTTGATTTTGAATTGTTGTAAGAAAGATAACCTTCCAATCTTAGTGCAAGTGGGAAATCGCGAATTAACGATAATTCATTATCGCCCGTTTCAACATAATACCTTGGGGCATCTTGATCGGGGAGATCAAAACCATTTGCCGCAAATTCCTCTCCGTATGCTTTTAGTTTTGGAAACGGAGCATGACAGGTCTTGCAGGTCATATT